>NZ_JBFAKW010000066.1:0-53202 GCF_040655955.1 Streptomyces sp. NPDC050263
GGGCGCGGGGCACCCCCCCCCCCCCCCCCCCGACGAGACGCCCGCGGGGTGGGCGGGCCGGCGGTTTGTAAACCCAACCCCCGCACGCGGGCGCCCCCGGGGCTGGGGGGGCCCCCCGCCTCCGGCGGCTCTGGGGGAGGGCGGCGTGGCTCAGTACCAGCCGTTGGCCTGCCAGAAGTTCCAGGCGCCGACCGGGCTGCCGTAGCGGGAGTTCATGTAGTCCAGACCCCACTTGATCTGGGTCTTGGCGTTGGTCTTCCAGTCGGAGCCGGCCGAGGCCATCTTGGAGCCGGGCAGGGCCTGGACGAGGCCGTAGGCGCCGGAGGAGGCGTTGGTGGCGTCGACGTCCCAGCCGCTCTCGTGCTTCACGATGTTGGCGAAGGCGTTGTACTGAGCCGTGTTCGGGATCATCTTGTGCGCGATCGCCTTGGCCTGGGAGGCCGAGGCCACGGACGACGTCGCGGCCTGGGCGGGCGCCGCGGACAGCGCCATGCCGGCGGTGGCGGCGGCCACGGCGACGACGGTGAGGGCCTTCTTCGGGGAAGCGATGCGACGGATGACGGAGACGGACACGGAGAACCTTTTTCTTCGGGGGCAGAGTCGGTCGCTGCATGCCGGAGTCACGCGGTGCGTGGCCGCACCGCGTGGTGTGCGGTGGGTGGCGGCTGCATGCGTCGGTGCCGAGGCCCGTGGGCTCGTCGGCACCTTGCGACGTCATCCAGAGAAGCAGGGTCGGGAGCCGTCCGCAAAGACCCTCTTTGCTAGTTGAGGTCGTATTCGCGGCGAAGGTCGCTTGTGTGACCTGGCTCTCAATGTGCAGGTCAGGGGTAGTAATGTCATGGGCATGGTAACCGATTTATCCGACTAGGGTAATTAGTAGGTGATGTGAGTCATGTGGGGTGGTTCACCGGTCAACGGCCTTCCGGGCCCGTCGTAGGACCCTCGAATGTGACCGCGGTCTCGAACGGGTACGTTCATGGCCATGTCGGAGACAGGAACGGGGACGGGAATAGGCGCGGGGATGGGTGCGGGGATGGGTGCGGGGATGGGGCGGCTGCTCGGCTCGGGCCGTACCGCCGACGTCTACGAGATCGACGAGGCGTGGGTACTGCGCCGGGACCGCGAAGGGTGGGGGGACGCGGCCGCCGAGGGCGCGGTGATGGCGTATGTGCGGGCGCACGGCTACCCCGCGCCCGCCGTTCGGCCCTCCGGCTCGCGCACCGAGCTGGTGATGGAGCGCCTGGACGGGCCGACGATGCTCCAGGCGTTCGCGGCGGGCACATTGGACGCCGAGGAGGCGGGAATCGTGCTGGCCCGGCTGCTGCGCGCGCTGCACGCCGTCCCGGGACGGGTCTCGGCCGACTCCCGCGCCCGCATCCTCCACCTCGACCTGCACCCGGACAACGTCATGCTGACGTCCGACGGCCCGCGGGTCATCGACTGGGCCAACGCGGAGGAGGGCGACCCCGGCCTCGACTGGGGCATGTCCGCGGTGATCCTCGCCCAGGTGGCCGTCTCTGCGCAGCCCATCGCCGACCCGGCCCGGGCGATGCTGACCGCGCTGCTCGCCGACCCCTGCGACCTCACCGAGGAGGGCCTGGCGGAGGCCCTGCGGAGGCGGGCGGCCAACCCGACGATGAGCCGCGAGGAGACGGAACTCCTCTTACCGGCCGCCGAGTTGATCAGGTCGACGGCGGGCTGCTGACTAGGGGGCTTCTGATGGATCTCCGTGGGAGAAGGAGCGGCGTTCGGTGCGTGCTCTCGCCCGGTGCGGCGAGAGTGCGTGCCGGGCGTCGCGACGCCGCGGAGATCCATCAGAAGCCCCCTAGGCCGCCCGCCAGACCGTCATGTCCGCGGTCACGAAGCCGATCTCCGGCAGCGCGGTCGACTTCACCTGGATCACGAGCAGCGCGATGTCCCCGGAGGGGTGCTTGACGCAGATCTCGCTGCCGGCCGCCGCCGCGGCGAGGGGAAGCCGGTGGCTCTTGGCGCCGGTGAGGAGGATGCGGCACGTGTCGAGACCGCCGCCGGGGTCGCCGTACACCATGGAGAGCACGCTGGTGTCGCTCTCCAGCGCGCAGTCGTCCTGCTTGCAGGCGAACCGGATGTCCCCCTTGCCGTCCTCGCGCCGGACCGGCTCCTTGACGTCCAGCGAGGTCTTCGCGTCCAGCCACTGGAGGGGGTACGCGGTGGCCTGCGGCGTCTTGGGCACGGTCGAGGAGGGGCCCGACCCCTCTGCTGTCCGGTCGCCGGCCACCGAGTCCGGCGCGGCTGTCGACGAGGGCGCCGAAGACCGTGCGGACCCGGACGGAACGGGCGTCGAGGACGCCCCGGCCGTGTCCCGGTGGCGGAGTCGGTCCGCCGCCTCCATGACCGTCCACGCCAGGCCGCTCAGCACCAGTGCACCCGCGGTCACGGCGGCAGCCGTGAGCAACGCGGTGCGCCGACGGCGGGTCGACCGCCCGTCCGGCCGCGTGAGCTGCGACTGCACCGGCGCGATCAAGGGCATCGCATGGGGGGCCATCGCGTTCGAGGCCGTCATGTGCCGGTGCGCCTCGTGCGAGGGCGGCGCGGGCAACGTCGGTATGTGCACCGGGGTGGGATCGGGGACCGGAGACGGAACCGTCACCTCCGGCCCGGTGACCTCCTGCCAGACGGTCGGGCCGGCGCCGTCCTCCGCGTCTCCGTCCAGACGCCGCCTGCACCACTCGACGATCTCCGCCGGGGTGACCCGCTCCGCCGGATCGGCGGCGAGGCAGCGGGCGATCAGCGGACGGAGCGGTTCGGGCAGCAGGGACAGATCGGGTTCCGAGTGCACGATCCGGTACAGCACGCTGACCGAGGGGCCGTCCCCGTACAGCGGCTCGCCCAGGGCCGCGAACGCCGCCGTCTGACCGAGCGCGAACACGTCGGTCGCCGCGGTGACCTCACCCGCGGTCGCCTGCTCGGGAGCCATGAACTGCGGGGTGCCGACGGCGAGGCCGGTGGCGGTGTTCGAGGTGACGTCGGAGGCCAGCGAGATGCCGAAGTCGATCACGCGCGGCCCGTCGGCGGCGAGCAGTACGTTCGACGGCTTCAGGTCCCGGTGCACGATTCCCGCACCGTGGATGGCCTGGAGCGCCTCTGCCACCCCCGCCATCAGCCACAGGACCGCGGGCACCGGCAGCGGCCCGCGCCGGGCGACGGCCTCCGCCAGCGAGGGCCCGGGCACGTACAGCGTGGCCAGCCAGGGAGGTACGCCGTCCGCGTCGGCGTCGATCAGCTCGGCGGTGTACGCGCCACGGACCCGCCGGGCGGCTTTGATCTCCCGGCGGAACCGCCGCCGGAAGGCGGGGTCGTCGGCCAACTCCGGGCGTACCACCTTGATCGCCAGCGGCCGGCCGCCCTGTGTGTGCGACAGGTAGACCCGTCCCATGCCGCCCGCCCCGAGCCGGGCGGCGAGACGGTAACCGGCCACCAGGGGCGGATCGTCCGCCTGGAGTGGCTGGAACGCCTCAGTCGCATGATTCATCGGCCTTCATCCCCCTCATGCCCATGGCCCCCCGGCCCGGCCCCCGTGATCCGACGATCCGACGATCCGATCAAGTCAGCAGCCTACGCGGGGTGTCGGTCCGCCGAAGGGGAGGAACAGCACCCGGGTCTCCAGCAGCCACACCCCGTCGACCCGGCGGAACGCGTCCTGATAGTGCCCGACCTGGACGGGTGGTCCGGCGGGGACGACGCCGCCCTCGTAGCCGTCGACCCGGTACGTCGAGAAGTACGAAGTGGCCAGGGCGGTGTCCGGCGCGGTCGGCGTGACCAGGATGTTCGACATCAGGCGGCGCGAGAGGCGGTCGGAGGGACGCGAACCGAAGTACTCCCGCAGCGCCGACCGCCCCTTGACCACCCGCTCGCCCTCCGGCCACTCCCAGGTGCCGTCCTCGGTGAACAGCTCGGCCACCGAGGCGGGTTCGCCGAGATCCAGCCGGTGGACGAAGTCGACGACGAGGCGCTCGCAGGCGCGTTCGGCGAGCAGCCGCTGCAGGGGGTCCATGAGGGCGTTGGTATCAAGGAGCCGACGCCCGCCGCGAGTGATTTACACCGCCGCGTACGTTACCGGATCGCTCCCGGTCACCGCCTCCGCGCGTCCCTGCTTCACCAGTCGCCGCAGATGGGCCTCGGCTTCCGAGACCGCGATGTTCCGTGAGCCGTACGGGATTTGGTCCCAGGGTCGGTTCCACTCCATCCGTTCCGCGAGCTGCCAGGGGGTGAGGGGGGTGGCCAGGAGGGTGAGCAGGCCGGTGAGGCGGTCCTCGTGGTGGGTGAGCAACTCCCTTACCCGGGAGGGCGCGTCGGTGAAGCTGTACTGGTGGGCCGGGAGGATCTCGGCGGGGGCGAGGCGGCCGACGCGTTCGAGCGAGTCGAGGTAGTCGCCGAGGGGGTCGGTGACGGTGGCGTCGTCGGGGTCCTCGTACAGGCCGATGTGCGGGGTGATCTCCGGGAGCAGGTGGTCGCCGGAGAACAGGCGTCCGTGGCCCGGCAGTCGGGCAGGATGCTCCTCCTCCAGGTGGAGGCAGACATGGCCAGGGGTGTGGCCCGGCGTCCAGATCGCGCGCAGGCGCCGGCCGGGCAGGTCGAGGAACTCACCGGGGACGATCTCGCGGTCGGGGAGCGCGGGAGCCAGGCTGGGGACGGTGCGGCGGGCCCGGGGCGTGCGCAGCGGGGCGATGTGCTCCTCGGGGGCGCCGGCCGCCGTGAGCTTGTCCGTCATGTACGTGTACCAGCGTTCGGCGCGGGTCTCCCGGGTCCGCCGCACGATCGAGGCGTCCGCGGCGTGCATCGCCACCCACGCCCCGGAGGCCTCCCGTACCTGGCCGGACAGCCCGTGGTGGTCGGGGTGGTGGTGCGTGACGACGACCCCGTGCAGGGCGTCGACCGACGTGCCGCAGGCGACCAGCCCCGAGGTCAGCGCGTCCCAGGACGCCGGGTCGTCCCAGCCGGTGTCGATCAGCACGGGCCCGCGGTCGGTGTCGACGACGTACACCAGGGTGTGGCCGAGCGGGTTGTCGGGGATCGGCACCCGGAGAGACCTGACACCCCCGCCGTGATCGAACGTAGCCGTCATCTGCCCGCCCCCTCCTGTGGCCCCGCGTCCGCACGGCCATTGCTCACTATAACTAGAACTGGTATCAGTTCTGAGGACAGCTGATACACCGTCAGAAATGAAGGCAACGGACATGGCTGAGCTCGTGGAACACGGAAAGCTGGTCATCGGCGGAGAGTTGACGGACCCGCTGGGCGACGCCGTCATCGAGGTGATCTCCCCGCACACCGAGGAGGTCATCGGGCGGGTGCCGCACGCGTCGGCGGCCGATGTGGACCGGGCCGTCGCCGTGGCGCGGCAGGCCTTCGACGAGGGGCCCTGGCCGCGGCTGTCTCTCGACGAGCGGCTCGCGGTCGTCACCCGCATCAAGGACGGGATCCTCACGCGGCACGAGGAGATCGCCCGGGTGATCTCGTCCGAGAACGGCTCCCCGTACTCCTGGAGCGTCCTCGCGCAGGCCCTCGGCGCGATGATGGTGTGGGACGCGGCGATCACCGTCGCCCGGGACTTCACCTATGAGGAGCGGCGCGCCGGCGTGCTCGGGAAGATCCTCGTCCGGCGTGAGCCGGTGGGCGTGGTCGCGGCCGTCGTCCCCTGGAACGTCCCGCAGTTCGTGGCCGCCGCCAAGCTCGCGCCCGCGCTGCTCACCGGTTGCGCGGTGGTGCTGAAGCCGTCCCCGGAGACGCCGCTCGACGCCTACATCCTGGCGGACATCGCGCGCGAGGCAGGACTGCCGGAGGGCGTGCTGTCGATCCTGCCGGCGGACCGCGAGGTGAGCGAGTACCTGGTCGGGCATCCGGGCGTCGACAAGGTCGCGTTCACCGGCTCGGTCGCGGCCGGCCGACGGGTCATGGAGGTGGCGTCCAGGAACCTGACGCGGGTGACCCTGGAGCTGGGCGGCAAGTCGGCGGCGATCGTGCTGCCGGACGCGGACATCGCCACGGCCGTCCCCGGGATCGTCTCGGCCGCCTGGATGAACAACGGACAGGCCTGTGTCGCCCAGACCCGCATCCTGCTGCCGCGCTCGCGCTACGACGAGTTCGCGGACGCCTTCGCCGCGGCGGCGAGCGCCCTCGTGGTCGGCGATCCGCTGGACCCGGCCACCCAGGTCGGCCCGCTGGTGGCCGAGCGGCAGCAGCGCCGCAACCTCGACTACATCCGCATCGGGCAGGAGGAGGGCGCGAAGATCCTCACCGGCGGCGGCCGTCCGCCCGGCCTGGACCGCGGCTGGTACGTCGAGCCGACGCTCTTCGGCGACGTCGACAACTCCATGCGGATCGCCCGCGAGGAGATCTTCGGACCGGTGATCTGTCTGCTGCCCTACGGCGACGAGACCGAGGCGCTGAAGATCGCCAACGACTCCGACTACGGGCTCAGCGGCAGCGTCTGGACGGCCGACGTCGAGCACGGCATCGAGATCGCGCGCCAGGTCCGTACGGGGACGTACTCGGTGAACACCTTCAGCCTGGACATGCTCGGCCCGTTCGGCGGCTACAAGAACTCCGGGCTGGGGCGGGAGTTCGGGCCCGAGGGCTTCGGCGCGTACCTGGAGCACAAGATGATCCACCTGCCGGCCGGGTTCGAGGGATGAGGGCGATGGGGGTGCCTCCCGCGCGAGCGGATTCGGGCGTGGGGGCGGGCGATCGGTGGCACGTCGAGGTGGACCGCGCCTTGTGCATCGGGTCGGCCCAGTGCATCCACCACGCGCCCGACGGCTTCCGGCTGGACACCGCGCGCCAGTCCCATCCGGCGGATCCGGACACGGACGCGAACGAACGGGTGCTGGCGGCGGCGGAGAGCTGCCCGGTGGAGGCGATCACGATCACGCTGCTGGGGAGCGACGAGACGGTCTTTCCTCCAGAAGAGTGAAAAATATCCCTTTTGGGGTGTTCTTTTTCGCTCTGCGTGTTCTATTCTGGTAGTGGCCTACGAGGCGAATGAGGGAGTTCGACCGGAGTAGCCGACTTTGGCGAGACGCCGAGAGGTACGGGCATCCGCTGGGGCCGACGTCGACGGACGGACTGAGGGACCGGAAGGTCGCAGGACCGGGCCTGACGGAAAGCCCTCTTCGTCTCGTAGGTTCTGTCTGTCCGCAGTTCTATGCGTCCGTCCGAGGGTCCGTCACGTCGATCAGGCGGCAGACCGTCTCGATGTCTATGCGGACCTGGGCGATCGACGCGCGGCCCGACAGCCAGGTGATCAGCGCCGAGTGCCAGGTGTGCTCGATGACGCGGACCGCGGAGAGCTGCTCGGGGGTGGGATCGGTCAGGCCCATCGAGTCCAGGATGATCGCCGTGGTCTGCCGGGAGACCTGGTCGACCTCCGGGGAGACGCTGCGGTCGGCGAAGGTCAGGGCGCGGACCATCGCGTCGGCCAGATGCGGCTCGCGCTGGAGGGCGCGGAAGGCGCGCATGAGGGTCTCCGCGACCCGGTCCGCCGCGCTCTCGCCCGTCGGGGGCTTCTTCCGCAGCGTGCCGTGCATGTGCTCCAGTTGGTCCTGCATCGTGGCGACCAGCAGATGCACCTTGGAGGGGAAGTAGCGGTAGAGGGTGCCGAGGGCGACCTGCGAGGACTCCGCGACCTCCCGCATCTGCACCGCGTCGAAACCGCCCCGGCTGGCCAGTTGCGCGCTCGCGCGCAGGATGCGGCGGCGGCGCGCCTCCTGCCGCTCGGTGAGGGGGGAGTGCGCGGGGCGCTGAGGGGTCACTTCCGCAGGCATGGGTCCCGTTTCCGTTCCGTTCCGTTCCGTCGTGGCGCGAATCACCTGATCCACCGCTCACAGCGCAGCTACCTGCCGGTAGATTCAGAGCCTCCCGAACGATCAAGTCTGAAACTTGTTCTAGATTAGCGTCCCGTCGTAGTCTCGCGGGACAATGCAGGCAGAAGGGGGCCCGGAGTGACCGCTGAGGCCAGTCGGGCGGGGTCCCGGAAGGACCTTGCCGCTGACGGCGGGCGACCGCTCGACATCGCGCTCCTCACCTATAAGGGGAACCCGTTCTGCGGGGGCCAGGGCGTCTACGTACGGCATCTCTCGCGGGAGCTCGTCCGCCTCGGTCACCGCGTCGAGGTGATCGGCTCCCAGCCCTATCCGGTGCTGGACCCGGTACTCGACCCGGAGCACGAGAGCCGCCTCTCCCTCACCGAACTGCCCAGCCTCGACCTCTACCGCCAGCCGGATCCCTTCCGCACCCCCAAGCGCGGCGAGTACCGCGACTGGATCGACGCCCTCGAAGTGGCGACGATGTGGACCGGCGGCTTCCCCGAACCGCTGACCTTCTCGCTGCGCGCCCGCCGTCATCTGCGCGCCCGCAGCGGCGAGTTCGACGTCGTGCACGACAACCAGACCCTGGGCTACGGGCTGTTGGGGGACCTCGGCGCGCCCCTGGTCACCACCATCCACCACCCCATCACCGTGGACCGGCAGTTGGAGCTGGACGCCGCCGAGGGCCGGCGGCGGCGGTACTCCGTGCGCCGCTGGTACGGGTTCACCGTCATGCAGAAGCGCGTCGCGCGCCGGCTGCCGTCCGTGCTCACCGTCTCCGGCACCTCCCGCCAGGAGATCGTCGACCACCTCGGAGTCCGCGACGACCGTATCCACGTCGTCCACATCGGCGCGGACACCGACCTGTTCCGGCCGGATCCGGCCGTGCCGCGGGTGCCGGGCCGGATCGTGACGACGTCCAGCGCGGACGTCCCGCTCAAGGGCCTGGTCTTCCTCGTCGAGGCGCTGGCGAAGGTGCGCACCGAGCATCCGAAGGCCCACCTCGTCGTCGTCGGCAAGCGCCCGCAGGAGGGGCCGGTCGCCCAGGCGATCGAGCGGTACGGCCTCGAAGGCGCGGTCGAGTTCGTCAAGGGCATCTCCGACGCCGAACTGGTCGACCTGGTGCGCTCGGCGGAGGTCGCCTGCGTGCCGTCGCTCTACGAGGGCTTCTCGCTGCCGGCCGCCGAGGCCATGGCCACGGGCACCCCGCTGCTCGCTACGACCGGCGGGGCGATCCCCGAGGTCGCCGGGCGCGACGGCGAGACCTGTCTGGCCGTGCCGACGGGCGACGCGGGCGCGCTGGCCGTGGGTCTGAGCCGGCTCCTGGGCGACGCCGAGCTGCGCGCCCGGCTCGGCGCGGCCGGGCGGGAACGGGTGCTGGAACGGTTCACCTGGGCCAGGGCCGCCGAGGGGACCGTGGCCCGCTACCGCGAGGCGATAGCCGACGGCCGTCACCCGCGGGCGTCCGCGGCCCCGGCGCCGGACCCGGTTCCTCAAGCTGTCGACCCTGACGTCGACGTCGTAACCGAAGCATCCGATCGCGAAAGCAGGGCCACGTGCTGACCGTCGACTTCTCCCGGTTCCCGCTCGCCCCGGGCGACCGGGTCCTGGACCTCGGCTGCGGGGCCGGCCGGCACGCCTTCGAGTGCTACCGGCGGGGCGCGCAGGTCGTGGCCCTCGACCAGAACGCCGAGGACATCCGCGAGGTCGCCAAGTGGTTCGCGGCGATGAAGGAGGCCGGCGAGGCACCCGAGGGCGCGACGGCGACCGCGGTGGAGGGCGACGCCCTGGCGCTCCCCTTCCCCGACGAGTCCTTCGACGTCGTCATCATCTCCGAGGTCATGGAGCACATCCCGGACGACAAGGGCGTCCTCGCCGAGATGGTGCGGGTGCTCAAGCCGGGCGGCCGCATCGCGATCACCGTCCCGCGCTACGGGCCCGAGAAGGTCTGCTGGACCCTCTCCGACGCCTATCACGAGGTCGAGGGCGGCCACATCCGCATCTACAAGGCGGACGAACTGCTCACGAAGATCAAGGAAGCCGGGCTGAAGCCGTACGGCACCCATCACGCCCACGCGCTGCACTCGCCGTACTGGTGGCTGAAGTGCGCGTTCGGCGTGGACAACGACCGTGCGCTGCCGGTGCGGGCGTACCACAAGCTGCTGGTCTGGGACATCATGAAGAAGCCGCTGGCCACCCGGGTCGCCGAGCAGGCGCTGAACCCGTTGATCGGCAAGAGCTTCGTGGCCTACGCGACCAAGCCGCATCTCCCGAATCTCCCCCACGTCCCGACGCTGTCCGAGGCGGCCGCCAAGTGACCACCCCCCGGACAGAACACCTGGTTTTGCCCGGGGTCCTCACCGCCGAGCAGGCCGCCGAGACCGTCGCCGGCATCCTCGCCGTGCAGCGCGAGGACGGCGCGATCCCGTGGTTCCGGGGCCATCACCTCGACCCGTGGGACCACACCGAGGCCGCCATGGCGCTGGACGCGGCCGGCGAGCACGAGGCCGCCGACCGGGCCTACACCTGGCTGGCCCGGCACCAGAACGACGACGGATCGTGGTTCGCCGCGTACGCCGACGGGGACTGCGACGACGTCACCGACCGCGGCCGCGAGACGAACTTCGTCGCCTACATAGCCGTCGGCGTCTGGCACCACTACCTCTCCACCGGCGACGACACCTTCCTCGACCGCATGTGGCCGGCCGTCTACGCGGCGATCGAGTACGTGCTGCGGCTCCAGCAGCCGGGCGGCCAGATCGGCTGGCGACGCGACGACGACGGCACTCCGACCGCCGACGCGCTGCTCACCGGCTCCTCCTCGATCCACCAGGCGCTGCGCTGCGCGCTGGCCATCGCCGAGCAGCGCGAAGAGGCGCAGCCGGACTGGGAGTTGGCGGCGGGCGCGCTGCGGCACGCCATACGACGGCATCCGGAGCGGTTCCTCGACAAGGACCGCTACTCGATGGACTGGTACTACCCCGTGCTGGGCGGCGCGTTGACGGGCGCCGAGGCCAAGTCCCGTATCGAGGCGGACTGGGAGCGGTTCGTGGTGCCGGGTCTGGGCGTGCGGTGCGTCGTCCCCAATCCGTGGGTGACGGGCGGTGAGTCCGCGGAACTCGCCCTCGCGCTGTGGGCGGTGGGCGAGTCCGACCGGGCGCTGGAGATCCTCCAGGCGATCCAGCACCTGCGGGACGCGGAGTCGGGGCTGTACTGGACCGGGTTCGTGTTCGAGGACGAGGCGATCTGGCCCCGCGAGCTGACCACCTGGACCGCGGGCTCGCTGCTGCTCGCCGTCGCGGCCCTGGGCGGTCATGAGGCCACCTGCGCGGTGTTCGGCGGGGAGCAGCTGCCCTCCGGGCTCGAGGTGGACTGCTGCGCCTGAGACGCGCGTTGCCGGGCGGCGGCGCGCGTTGCCGGGCGGCTGCCGGGTGGCGGCTCGGACGGGCTGGGCGGCGGCTCAGTGGCGGTGGACGCGGCCTGCGATCGCGTGGCCGATGAACAAGTAGACGACCGCGGCCAGGCCGTACCCCGCCACCACCCGCGCCCACGCCTTGTCGAACGTGAACAGGTCGTAGGACCAGCCCGCGAGCCAGCGGGCCGTGTCGTGGACGAACTGCACGAAGTCGTTGCCGGGGTTGGCGTCGAGCAGGTACATCACGATCCACAGGCCCAGGATCAAAGCCATCACGTCTGCGACGATCGCGATGACCGTCCCGGCCTGGTTGGCGCCGTTGCGATATCGAGGGGACATGTTCTCCGGATTGCCGTTCGCACCCGTATGAAACCCGGTCCGCGTGAAACCCGGTCCGCGTGAAACCCGGTCCGAAGGAAATCCGTTTCCTAGGCGGTGAGTTCCGCCAGCACCCGTAGCGTGTCCGGGTCCGGCGCCACGACCAGCAGGTCCGTCACCGGGCCCTTGCGCCACAGTTCCAGCCGCTCCGCGATGCGTTCGCGCGGGCCGACGAGGGAGATCTCGTCGGCGAAGGCGTCCGGGACGGCCAGTACGGCCTCCTCGCGCCGGCCGGCCAGGAACAGCTCCTGGATGTGCCGGGCCTGCGCCTCGTAGCCCATACGGGCCATCAGGTCGGCGTGGAAGTTGCGGGTGGCGTGGCCCATGCCGCCGATGTAGAAGCCGAGCATGGCCTTCACGGGCAGCAGGCCCTCGGCGAGGTCGTCGCACACCCGTGCCTGGGCCAGGGGGGCCACCCGGAAGCCCTCGGGCAGCTCCGCCACCGCCGGGCCGTACGCGTCCGGCCGGTTCGGCGACCAGTACAGCGGCAGCCAGCCGTCGGCGATGCGGATCGTCTGGGCCACGTTCTTCGGCCCCTCCGCGCCCAGCAGCACCGGCAGATCAGGACGGAGCGGGTGGGTGATCGACTTCAGCGGCCGGCCGAGGCCCGTCGCGTCCGGTCCGCGGTAGGGGTGGGCGTGGAAGCGGCCGTCCATCTCGACCGGCGCCTCGCGGCGCAGCACCTGCCGGACGACGTCCACGTACTCCCGGGTCGCGGTCAGCGGCGACTTCGGGAACGGGCGGCCGTACCAGCCCTCGACGACCTGCGGGCCCGACAGACCGAGCCCCAGCATCATGCGGCCGCCGGAGAGATGGTCCAGGGTCAGCGCGTGCATCGCGGTCGTGGTGGGGGAGCGGGCCGCCATCTGGGCGACCGCCGTGCCCAGCCGGATCGTCGACGTCCGGGCCGCGATCCAGGTGAGGGCGGTGAAGGCGTCCGAGCCCCAGGCCTCCGCCGTCCACACGGAGTCGTAGCCGAGCCGTTCCGCCTCACGTGCCAGCTCCACATGGCCCAGGGAGGGGCCGCGGCCCCAGTAGCCGAGCGCCAGACCGAGCCGCATGGCTGCCTCCTGACGGTTCGTCAGATCGCGGATATGGGCTGCGACTGTACGACAACGGCCCCCCGCCCGGAAGGGCGAGGAGCCGTTGTCGTGTATGCCGCTGTCGCGGGGTGGGGCTCAGCCGCGCTGGATCCCGGAGGTGTCCCGCAGCACGCCGCGACGGCCGTCCTGCGTCTGGGCGATCAGACCCTGGCCGCCCTGCTCGACCGCGAGGTACCAGGTGCCCGGCGCCAGCTCGGCGATGGGCATCGGCGCGCCGTCCTCCGCGTACAGCGGACGCGGCACCGGCACGGCGAACCAGAACGGCGAGAAGTCCCCGGCCGGCGGCTGCGCCGGAGCCGGCTGACCGCCGCCGAACGACTGCGGGCCCGGCTGGCCGGGCTGACCCTGCTGCGGCGGAGCGCCGAACGCGGACGGCTGCGGCGCGCCCGGGTAGCCGTAACCGGCCGGCGGCTGCGCACCGTACGGCTGGGGCGTCGGCGGCTTCGGCGCCGGGATGAGCCCGGCCTGGAGGGCCGGGACCAGCGGGGTGGCGATCGCGCCGCCGGCCATCACCAGCGTGGCCACCAGGGCGAGGATCAGACCGGTGCCGGCGGAGGGGGCGTTGGAGTTGTCGCCGCCGAAGTTGTCCAGGCCGCCGATCGGGTCGATGACGTTGCCGAGAGCGCTCCACGCGGCGAAGACCACGAAGGCCACGCCGAACGGGCCGAGGTCCAGACCGGCGACCTTGCGGGGCTGGGGCAGCGCGCGGGCGACGACGATCAGCGCGGTGCCGATGAGGCCTGCCAGGACGACGCTGAGCAGGACCGGTCCGCTCGACCAGAGGCTGGGAATGTCGATACCGCTGGCGACGCCGTCGTACGAGTAGTTGTCCAGGAACGACGCGATGAACAGCAATACCGCTGCTCCGATCACCACGCCGTCGCCTCGAGTGAGGGAGCGGATATTCACTTCAGGTCCTTCGTCAGTCGTCTCGTCGTCGGTACACGCATGTACGCATACACGTAGCGGGTAGAGGCGTCGCTGTCACCATGTCGCCGTAAGGCCCCTGTGTGAAGCGCGGGGGTGGCCCCTCATCGTAGGGACGACACTATCGTCCACACGATTGAGCTGTCCGCCCGGATCGGTCCGCTGATCACTACCCGCGCAGGAAACTCACGATTCCCTCAGAGATCCCTCGCGCCGCCTGCTGCCGCCAGGCGCTGCTGGTCAGCAGCGCCGCGTCCTTGGTATCGCGCATATTGCCGCACTCGATGAACACCTTGGGAACCGTTGACAGATTGAGACCGCCCAGGTCCTCCCGCGTGACGAGACCGGTTCCGTCCCCGATGTAATTCGACGGCGAACTGCCCGTCGTGCGGGCGAAGTCGCCCGCGATCAGCTTTCCGAGGTCCTTCGACGGGGCGACGATGGCCCGGTTGTCGGCGATGCCCTCGTGTACCGCGCCCGGCAGGATCACATGGAAGCCGCGCTGCCCGGCCCCGGCGCCGTCGGCGTGGATCGAGACGACCGCGTCGGCGTGCGCCGCGTTCCCGATCCGGGCCCGCTCGTCGACGCACGGGCCGAACGGCCGGTCCGCGTCCTGCGTCAGCCGCACCGTGGCGCCCTGCTGTTGCAGCAGCGTGCGCAGCCGGTGGGCCACGTCCAGCGTGAACTTCGCCTCGCTGTAACCGGAGTTCGTGGACGTACCCGTCGTGTCGCACTCCTTCCGGTTGGTGCCGATGTCCACCTTGCGGTTGATGTCGGCGGTGTGCTCGAAGTTGGTGGGGTTGTGCCCGGGGTCGATGACGACGACCTTGCCCTTGAGCGAGGCGGTGGTCTCGCTCGGCGACGCGGAGAGCGTGCCCGGCTTGTCGTTGCCGCCGGCCGGGGTCGGGGCCGGGTCGAGGACGCTCGGGCCGGCGGAGACGCCCGCCCCGGCCCCGGCCACCCGGTCCGCTCCACCGCCCCCGTCGCTTCCGCCGTTCCCGGTCCCGCCCAGCGCCTCGAACGCCAGCCATCCCAGCAGCGCCCCGGGCACCAGCACGGCGAGCGCCACGGTCAGCGGGCGGCGCAGCGGCGAGCGGCGCGGCGGCGGGGGACCGAAGGGGTCGGAAGCGCCGAAGGGGTCGGCGGGGCCGGGGTTCGAGCCTGTGTACGACACGTCCGCCACCCTAGCGGGCACCTCTAACGCGTCACCTCCGCCGACTCGTACTCGGTGCCCTGTGGGGCCAGACAGGCGAACCAGTCGTACGGGGAGCCGTCGGCCGTGTGCAGGGCCGGGGCGTCGCCGCCGTCGCCTTCGCCGCTGCCGACGGTGGTCGAGGGGGTTCTGCGGACCTCGGTCTTCGTGCCGTCCTTCCAGGTGCAGGTCACCTGCCGGGCAGTCCTGGCCACATGCCCGATCACCAGCCGGTCGGGCCCTTCGGCGGTCGGGTCGAGCGGGACCGCGAAGGCGTCGATGTCCGCGCCCGACATCGTGTCGCCCGCGGCGGTCAGACCGTGCAGGGTCAGGTGCTGCCAGGCGACGCCGTTCTCCTCGGTGCCGCGGTGCACGAAGTACGCGCTCTTGCCGACCAGGTCGGCAGGCGTGTTCGCGGCCGTCGGGGGCTCGCCGTACTCCTCCATCGACTTCATCATGTCCCGGGCGTCCCGGAGGTCGCCGGGCGCCGACCAGACGTCGAGCGTGACCTTCCACTCCTTGCCGCCGTCCGAGCCCGCCCAGAGGGTGATCCTGCTCGTCGGCCGGAACGACGACGTCTCGGTGACCGCCGGCTGCGTCGCCGCGGGCCTGCCTCGCTCCCCGCCGCCCCCCGGCAGACCGCCCGCCGCCAGCGCCCCCGTCGAGCCGGCGACCACCAGGGCCGTGGCCGTGGCGACCGCCCAGCGGCGGGCCCTGCGGCGGCGGCCGCCGCGGATGAGCGCCTGGGTGGGGGCTATGCCGATCTCCACCTCGCCCGCGGCCTCGGCCAGCAGGAGGGAGATGTCGTGCTGTGTCATGTCGTGGCTCGTCTCCCGGTCCGCGTTCATCACTTCCGCCCTCCGTACGTCACCGTGTCCGCCAGTTCCGGTATGGCGCGCAGTTTCGCGATCCCCTTGGCCGCGTTGCTCTTCACCGTGCCGACCGAACAGCCCATCGCCTCGGCCGTCTGCGTCTCGGTCAGGTCCTCCCAGTAGCGCAGCACCACCGCCTCCCGCTGCCGCGGCGGCAGCGCGGCCAGCGCCTTCAGCAGGGTGTGCCGGTCGTCGGCCCGGGCGATCAGGTCGCCGGTGTCGGCGACCTCGTGCGCCGGGCCCGAGCCGTCGTCCCTCGGCGCGAGGAACTCGCGGAGCTTCCTGCGGTACTTGCGGGCATGCGCGTTGATCATCACGCGCCGTACGTACGCCTCCGGCTCGTCGGCCGCGCCGACCCTGCGCCAGGCCACGTAGACCTGTTCCAGCGTCGACTGGACCAGGTCCTCCGCGGCGTGCTGCTCCCCCGTGAGGAGAAATGCCGTGCGCATCAGCCGTGGCCAGCGGCCGACGACGAAGGCCTGGAACTCCGTGTCCCTGCCGTCCCTGTCCTGCTTCCGATCCCGATCCCCCATGGGCACTGCACCTCCTAGATGTTCAAAGGAGGCCATGAGCGGCCCGGATCGTTGCCTCAGGACGGAGAGATTCTCCGCGGCAGCCACAGCGGCATCAGCAGCGCCCTCGCCGGACGTGGCCGGCCAGGGCGGGGGGAGGCGTCGCTTTCCCAAGAGAACCTAAAGAAATCGTTAGTACGCCGAAGCATCGGAATAGTTGCCCATGCATACAGGTTCAGGTCCCATGTAATCCCCGAACCACCGCCCCGGAGGCACCCCCTCATGACGCACACGACCGACCGGCCCACCCGCCAAGCGAGCGGAGCCGTCGTCCCGGTGCTCGCCTTCGCGGGCATCGTGGTCGCGGTGATGCAGACCCTGCTCGTTCCGGTCATCAAGGATCTGCCGCAGCTGCTGGGCACCGAGCCCAGCAACGCCACCTGGGTCCTGACCTCCACCCTTCTCTCGGGCGCCGTGGCCACCCCGATCATGGGCCGCCTCGGCGACCTGTACGGCAAGCGGCGGCTGCTGATCCTGAGCCTCGCGGTGATGGTCGTCGGCGCCCTCGTCAGCGCGCTCACCAGCGACCTGCTCACGATGATCGTCGGCCGTACCCTCCAGGGCTTCGCCATGGGTGCGATCCCGCTCGGCATCGGCCTGATGCGGGACATGCTGCCCCGCGAGAAGCTCGGCTCGGCGATGGCCCTGATGAGCTCCTCGATCGGCGTCGGCGGCGGCCTCGCCCTGCCCGCCGCGGCCCTGGTCGCCCAGCACGCCGACTGGCACGCCCTCTTCTACGGCGCCGCCGGCCTCGGCGTCCTCGCCATCGGCCTCACCCTCCTCGTCGTCCCCGAGTCCCCGGCCCGCGCCGAGGGCACCTTCGACGTGCTCGGCGCGATCGGCCTCTCCACCGGGCTCGTCCTCTTCCTCCTGCCGATCACCAAGGGCAGCGACTGGGGCTGGACCTCCGGCACCACGCTCGGCCTGTTCGCCGCCGCGGCCGTCGTCCTCCTCCTGTGGGGCGTGATGGAGCTGCGGCTGAAGGCCCCGCTGGTCGACCTGCGCACCACCGCCCGCCCCGCCGTCCTCTTCACCAACCTCGCCTCGATCATGGTCGGCGTCTCCTTCTACGTCGTCTCCCTGGTGCTCCCGCAGCTGCTCCAGCTGCCGGAGTCCACCGGCTACGGGCTCGGCCAGTCGATGGTCACCGCCGGTCTGCTCGTCGCGCCGCTCGGCCTGACGATGATGATCACCGCGCCCGTCTACGCCCGGCTGTCCGCGAAGTACGGCCCCAAGGTCACCCTGATCCTCGGCATGCTGATCATCGCGATCGGCTACGGCGCCGGACTCGGCCTGATGAGCGCCGCCTGGCAGAGCCTCGTCATCGCGGTCGTCCTGGGCGCCGGCATCGGCCTCGCCTACTCCTCCCTGCCCGCGCTGATCGTCGGCGCGGTCCCCGCCTCGGAGACCGGCGCGGCCAACGGGCTCAACACCCTGATGAGGTCCATCGGCACCTCGGTGTCCAGCGCCGTCATCGGCATGGTGCTGGCCAACACGGCGAACGACGTCGGCGGCGTCGCGGTCCCGACCATGCACGGCTTCCGCGTCTCCTTCCTGATCGCCACGGCCGCCGTCGCGATCGGCCTGGTCCTCGCGCTCTTCCTGCCCGGCCGGCCGCGCCCCTCGGCGGCCACGCAACTGCGCGCCAGCAGCGAGGAGGAGGCCGGCCCGGAGCGTGCCGAGGCGGCTCTGCGGGGCTTTTGCGGCCGGGTCCTGGACGCCGCCGGCGCCCCGGTCGCCCGCGCCAAGGTCACCCTGATCGACCGCCGCGGCCGGCAGGCCGGCGCCACCCTGTCGTCCCCGGACGGCAGCTACGCCCTCGCCGTCCCGGCCCAAGGCGCGTACGTCCTCGCCGCCAAGGCGACCGGCCACGGCCCGCTGGCGAGCGCCGCGACCCACGCGGGCGACGAGCGGGCGGTGGCCCTGGACCTCACCCTGCCGCTGCCCGAGGCGACCGAGACCGTCCCCGCCCGCTGAGGTCACAGGCACACCTATCCTTGGTCCCGGGGATCCGGGGCCTGGGATCGGAAGGCGGCGCGCATGCTCGGCACGGTGTTCAGCACCGACGACGTACCCGTGGAGGGCAGGCTCGACCTCTGGCGGGACCTGCTCGCGGCGACCCGCTCGCCCAGCGAGATCACCAGCGCGCACGCCGCCGACTTCTGGGCCGAGTACCACCTCATGGAGCTGGGGCCGGTCACCGTGTGGCCGACGTCGTACCAGCCGTCCCGGTTCCGCCGCAACCAGCGGCTGGTACGCCGCTCCGACCCCGAGCGCTACCACCTGACGCTGCTGCTCCAGGGCGGACTCGCGGTCGACCACGTCGGGCGGACCAACACCTTCGGCCCGCGCGACCTGCTCATGACCGACAGCTCACGCCCCTACGACGTCCTCCCCCACGACGTCCCCTCCCACGACGTCCGGGAGCGGCAGGTCGTCCGGGGCGTGGGCGTGGACTTCCCCAAGGCGCTGCTGTCCGTGCCGCCGCACCAGGTCCGGGAGCTGCTGTGCCGACGGCTGCCCGGGCAGGACGGCGTCGGCGCCCTGCTCACCGACTTCCTCGTCGGCGTGGACCGGCAGGCCCAGCACCTCGGGCCGGCCGACGCGCCCCGCCTGGGCAGGATCGTCCTCGACCTGGTGTCGGCCTGGCTCGCCCACCTCCTGGAGACGGAGGACGCCCTGGACCCGGAGACCCGCCACCGGGTCACCGTCGCAGGCATCCGGGCGTTCATCCGGCAGAACCTGCACGACCCGACGCTGACCCCGACCGTGATCGCGGCCGCCCACCACATCTCGCTCAGCTATCTGCACCGGATCTTCCAGCAGCAGACCCAGGGCGACACCGTCGCCGCCTGGATCCGCGACCAGCGGCTGGCGGGCGCCCGCCGCGACCTGGCCGACCCCGCGCTGCGCGCCACCTCCATCCACACCGTCGCCGCCCGCTGGGGGATGCCCCGCGCCTCCGAGTTCACCCGCGCCTTCCGCGGCGCGCACGGCGTCGCGCCCAGCGAGTACCGGCTCCGGGCGGCGGCCGAGCGGGAGCAGGGGAGCGAGCAGAAGGAATAGCCGCCACCCCTCGGTCGCCGCCCCGCGGGGCGTACGGCAGCATGGGCCGCCGACACCGTCGTACGACCACCGGAAGGCAGGCCACCATGCCCGCGGCACCCGCGCCCGAGATCCTCGCCGCGTTCGAGGCGGCGAAGGGCTTCATGCCCGTGGACGAGGGGCTCGCGCTGTACGCGGCCGCCGTCGACGCCGGTGCGCTCGGACTGCCGCTGCTGGAGGTCGGCACCTACTGCGGGCGATCGACGATCCTGCTCGCCGACGCGGCCCGCGCCGCCGGGGTCACCGCGCTCACGCTCGACCACCACCGGGGCAGCGAGGAGCAGCAGCCGGGCTGGGAGTACCACGACCCGGAGACCGTCGACCCCGAGATCGGCCTGATGGACACGCTGCCCACCTTCCGCCGGACCCTGCGCCGGGCGGGCCTGGAGGAGCACGTCGTCGCCCTGGTAGGACGCTCGCCGCAGATCGCCGCGTTCTGGAACTCGCCCCTCGGCCTCGTCTTCGTCGACGGCGGCCACACCGACGAGCACGCCGGATCCGACTACGAGGGCTGGGCGCCGCAGGTCGCCGAGGGCGGCCTCCTCGTCATCCACGACGTGTTCCCCGACCCGGTCGACGAGTTCACCGGCCAGGCCCCCTACCGCGTCTACCTGCGCGCCCTTGCCTCCGGGGCCTTCACCGAGGTCTCGGACACCGGCTCGCTGCGGGTCCTGCGGCGTACGGGCAAGGGGATCTGAACCGAGGCCGGCTCAGGCCGCCCCGCGCCGACGGCGGTACAGGACCCCGGCGACGACGACCACCACGGCGCCGACGGCCACGGCCGTCCACACGGCGGGATGCCGGGACGGCAGGTAGAACGGCGCCGGCAACGCCTCCAGCGGGATGACGGCGACGTCGTTGGCGGGGGTGCGGTCGAACGGGTTGTACGTGCGGATGCTGCCCTGCGCGCCCGGGACCTGCCGGTCGATGCGGATGTGGAAGTCGATGGCGGTCGTCCCGCCCTCGTGTCGCACGTCGAAGAACGAGTCGGAGCCGATCTCGCAGACGAACGCCCCGCCGGGCTTCTTCGGCCGGTCACACGCCCACTTCCCGCCGTCCTCCTCGAACTCGTACGGGATCGAGGTGACCGTGGTGCCCTCCGGCGGGATCACCTCGAAGCGGCCCATCTCCTCGGCGCCCCGGATCCGGCCGGGGCCGAGGTCCGCCAGCCCGAGCCGCACCTTCACCGTGTTCCCGACCCGGCCCCGCACGGCCGCGGCGACCGGACGGTAGTCGGTCTGCACGGTGGTGGTGATCCCGACCCGGCCATGGCTGTCGCCGAAGGCCTGGCTCGCGGTCGGGACCAGGGTGAGCGGGCCGCCCGTGCCGCGCACGGTGTGGTCGGCGGGCTTCTGCGGCGCCGACGACCAGGTGTAGACCACCTCGGCGGTCAGCTGCCCGGGCGGGGTGAGCGTGTAGACCAGCGGCGCGCTCGTGCGGTAGGCGGCGCCGGCCGCGGCCTTGGTGGGGAACGTGCACCACGCCGAGGTGGGCGCGGGGCCCGCGTAGAAGCAGTTGCTGTGCCGGGCCGTCAGCGTCACCCCGTCCGACACGTCGACCTGGAGCGCCACGCCCTTCGTGGCGGGGAACCGGGTGTTGTTGGCGAGCCTCGGGGTGAGGTTCGTGGGTGTGCCCGGCGCCAGCCCGCTCACGCCCTTCTCCCGCCCGGGCGCGGACAGCGTCGGACCGCCGACGGTCATCCGGGTCGTGCCGGTGATCGGGGCCGCGTTGTCGGCGGTCGCCGTGTAGGTCACCGTCCCGGCGGCGCCCGGCCGGACGCCGTCCACGCCGAGGAGGGTGAGGGGCCGGTAGCTCTCGCCGTCGCCGTTCTGCAGGTCGCCGTACACGCAGGTGTAGATCGGGCCCTCGGACGTACACGCCCGGTTCTCCCCGAGCCGCGCGACGCCGGTCAGCCCCGACGCGTCCACGACGACCCGGACATTGCGCGCCGGCCCGCCCTTGCTCGCCCCGACGAAGACCGGCACGACGAAGTCGTCGTCGCGGGCCTCGGCCCCCTCGTCGGCGTTGTACATGACGTAGGTCGCCGCGGTCTCGAAGCGCAGCACGACCTGTCCGGAGTCGTCGGCCGCGGCGGGCGCCGAGGACATGGCGAGGACGGCGGCGGCGAGACCCGACAACAGGGCGGCCATGTGCCGGACCACACGCTTCCGTATCGGTGACAGCATGCGGGCACTATGCCAGCGCCGATCCGGACCCTTACGGCTGCCCCTCCACAACCGGCCCTCACAGCCAGCCCTGCTGACGGGCCTCCCGCATGGCCTCCATGCGGTTGCGGGTGCCTGTCTTGCCGATCGCGGAGGAGAGGTAGTTGCGGACCGTGGCCTCCGCGAGGTGCAGCGCGGCGGCGATGTCGGCGACCGTCGCGCCGTCCGCCGACGCCTTCAGCGCGTCGCGCTCGCGGGCGGTGAGCGGGTTCGGGCCGGCGCTCAGCGCGGCGGCGGCAAGGGCCGGGTCCACGACCGTCTCGCCGGTCAGCACCCGGCGGATGGCCGCCGCCAGTTCCTCCACCGGGCCGTCCTTGACCAGGAAGCCCGCTGCCCCGGCCTCCATGGCCCGGCGCAGATAGCCGGGTCGGCCGAACGTGGTGAGGATCAGCACCCGGCAGTCGGGCGCCTGCTCACGCAGCTCGGCGGCGGCTTCCAGACCGCTCATGCCGGGGAGCTCGATGTCGAGGAGCGCGACGTCCGGGCGGTGGAGGAGGGCCGCGTCCACGATCGCGTCCCCCCTGCCCACCTGCGCGACCACCTCCAGGTCGGCCTCCAGCCCCAGCAGCAGGGCCAGCGCCCCGCGCATCATTCCCTGGTCCTCGGCGAGCAGCACCCTGATGGATTTGGCGGGACGGTGGTCGCGGGGCATCTCGGTCACGGGGCAAGGCTATGCGCGGTGGCCGCGTACGGCGCTGTGTCCGCTCTGCCGCCGGGCTTGCCGCTGCCGTTGCTGTGGCCGCCGTCGCTGCTGTCGTCCGCGGTCATCGGCAGTTCCGCCGTGACCGTGAAGCCGCCCTGCGGTCCCGGGCCCGCCGTGAGGGAGCCGCCCGCCGTCGCGAGGCGCTCGCGCAGCCCGGTCAGACCGGTGCCGCCGCCTGGCGTGCAGCAGTCGCCGGTGGCGGTGGCGGTGGCGGTGGCGGTGGCGGTGGCGGAGGAGGTACCTGTGCCGTTGTCCGTCACGGTCAGCCGGACCTGTTCCGGTGTGCCCGACACGGTGATCCGGCACCGGGTCGCCCCGCTGTGCCGGACGACGTTGGTGACCGCCTCGCGCACCACCCAGCCCAGCAGGGCCGCCGTCTGCGGCTGCGGCGGCGGACCCGACCGGCTCACCGACGGTTCCACGCCCGCCGCCGTCAGGGCGGAGCGGGCCCGGTCCAGCTCGGTGGCCAGGCTGCCCTCGCGGTAGCCGGTGACCGCCTCCCGGATCTCGGTCAGCGCCTGCCGGCCCACTGCCTCGATGTCCGTGACCTGGGAGAGCGCCGCGTCCATGTCGCGCGGCGCCAGCCGTCTGGCCGCCTCCGACTTCACCACGATCACCGAGAGGGTGTGGCCGAGCAGATCGTGCAGATCGCGGGAGAAGCGCAGCCGCTCCTTCTCCACCGCCCGCCGGGCCAGTTCCTCACGGGCGGCGCGCAGTTCGCGCACGGCCTCGGAGAGGGACAGGATCGCGGCCGTCACCATCGTCGAGATCCAGGTGGCGTAGGCGATGGTCAGGCCGCCCCAGCCGTCGTGGACGCAGGAGACCGCGCCCGCCAGGACGGCGACGGCGGTGCCCAGGGTGCGCAGCTGCGGGCCGCGCAGGACCGCGCCCGTCGCAAGGCCGAACAGCGGGAGGAAGAGGAGCCAGTTGCCGCCGTAGCCGAGGGCGAGTCCGTAGGTCACCAGGCCCATCAGCACCAGGGCCACCCGCGTGGAGGTCGCCTCGCGGGCCACCTTCACGAAGGAGCGGAAGGCGACGTAGACGTAGAGGGAGTTGAACGTCAGCAGGCCGAGGCCGCCGATCCACGGGTTCGGGGTGTCCCCCTGGAAGAGGTTGGAGCACGCGCCCATTCCCATCAGCAGCCACGGCAGCAGGGAGAAGCCGTTGGCCGGCGGGCCGGGGTCCTCGACCTGGGCGGCCTCGGGGACCTGCCCGTCCTTGCACCGTTCCCGCTGGGCCGTCCAGCGCCGCCGCTGCTCCCGCGCGGCGGTCCACCGGTACCTCACCGCAGTCCACATGGTCGTGTCCCTTCCCCCGATCCCGCTCCGGGCGCTCTGCCCGTCTTCGACGCTACGTTCCCGGGCGCGCGACCGGCAGGTCGGGATGTAACCGGTCGGGCAGTACATATGTCACGGCCGCCCACGGCGGCGTCCGACAGCGGGGTCTGACACTCCGTCAGGAGCCTTCACAACTGTGGAGCGCTCGGCTATACAGGGGACGCCGGACTGGAACGCGTTCTAGATCGGCCACCGTGACGACCTCGGTGCGGCCGATCGGTGCGGACGGCCGTGCCGAGGTCTTGCCGCCGTCTCTGAACGATCCGAGCGATCAGGAGTTCCATGCCCATCGACGCAGCCAAGGCGCTCGCCGCAGAGCCCCGGACCGGCGAGATCACCTGGGACCGCAGGGACGTCCAGCTGTACCACCTCGGCATCGGCGCGGGCGTTCCGGCCACCGACCCCGACGAACTGCGCTACACGCTGGAGTCCCGGCTGCACGTCCTGCCGAGCTTCGCCACCGTCGCCGGTTCCGGCTCGCCCGGTGTGATCAGCGGACTGGCCATGCCCGGCGTCGACGTCGACCTCGCCCGCGTCCTGCACGGCGGCCAGCGGCTGGAGATCCACCGCCCCATCCCGGTGGCCGGCCGGGCGAGCGCCACCGGGCGCATCGCCGCCGTGTACGACAAGGGCAAGGCCGCCGTCCTCGTCATGCGCACCGAGGTCGCCGACGAGGACGGGCCGCTGTGGACCAACGACGCCCAGATCTTCGTCCGGGGCGAAGGCGGCTGGGGCGGCGACCGGGGCCCGTCCGCCCGGCTCGAACCGCCCGCCGGCGAGCCCGACAAGGTGGTCGAGCGGGCCGTCCGCGAGGACCAGGCGCTGCTGTACCGCCTCTCCGGCGACTACAACCCGCTGCACGCCGACCCGCAGTTCGCGAAGCTCGCCGGGTTCGACCGGCCCATCCTGCACGGCCTGTGCACCTACGGCATCACGCTCAAGGCGGTCGTCGACACCCTGCTCGACGGCGATGTGACCCGGGTGCGCTCGTACACCACCCGCTTCGCCGGGGTCGTCTTCCCCGGCGAGACCCTGCGCATCCGCATGTGGCGCAGCGCGGGCGCGGGTGAGGGCGAGGTGCGGGTGGCCGTGAGCGCGGCCGACCGGGACGACGCGCCCGTCCTCGCCGACACCGTCGTCGAACACTCCTGAAGCCCGGATCACCTGACGGACCGACGACCTGACGGACCGATGACCTGATGACCTGATGACCTGAGGGGAGCCGCACCATGCGCGCAGCCGTACTGCACGAGATCGGCCAGGACAAGCTGGAGGTCCTCGACGACGTCGAGGCGGTGGGCTTCGGCCCGGGGCGGGTCAGGATCCGGGTGCGGGCCACCGGGCTGTGCCACTCGGACCTCTCCGCGATGGGCGGGGTGCTGCCGCAGCCCGCGCCGTTCGTGCCCGGCCACGAGGGCGCGGGCGAGATCATGGAGGTCGGCGAGGGCGTCACCGACGTCAAGCCCGGTGACCGGGTCGTGGTCTGCTGGCTGCCCGCCTGCGGCGCCTGTCCGGCCTGCAAGCGGGGCCAGACCGAGCTGTGCCTGGCCGGGTTCATGAACGCCGGCACGCCCAACTTCCGCCGCCCGGGCGGCGATCTGTTCGGCATGGCGGGCACCGGCACCTTCGCCGAGGAGGTCGTGGTGGACGCCCGCTGCGCCGTCCCGATCCCCGACGACGTGCCCTTCGACATCGCCGCGCTCATCGGCTGCGGGGTGACCACCGGTCTGGGCGCCGCGCTCAACACCGCGGACGTGGAGGCCGGTTCGTCCGTCGCCGTCATCGGCTGCGGCGGGGTCGGCATATCCGCGATCCAGGGCGTGCGGCTCAAGGGCGCCGCCGAGATCGTCGCCGTCGACCCGGTCGCCTCCCGACGGGAGGCCGCCCTCAAGTTCGGTGCCACGAAGGCGGTTTCACCGGAGGAGCTGGGCGAGGCGAAGCAACTCGTCACCGGGGGCGAGGGGTTCGACTACGTCTTCGAGGTCGTCGGCCGCTCCGCCACCGCCCGCACCGCCTACGAGACCACCCGGCGCGGCGGCACCCTGGTCGTCGTCGGCGCGGGCGCCCTCGACGACTTCCTCCAACTCAGCATGTTCGAGCTGTTCTTCGACGAGAAGCGCATCCTGCCCTCGATGTACGGCGGCGGGGACGTGCTGCGCTCCTACGAGCGGACCATCGCGCTGTGGCGGGCCGGCCGGATCGACCTCACCGACCTGATCACGCACCGGGTCCCGCTCGCCGAGATCAACGAGGCGCTGGACCAGATGCGCACCGGGGCCGCGCTGCGGACCTGCATCGAGATCTGAGGGGTGGGGACTTGCGGATGACACTGCCACTGCCGTTGGAGGGGCTGTCGGCGATCGTCACCGGCGCCGGACGCGGGCTCGGCCGGGCGGAGGCGCTGGAGCTGGCCCGGCTGGGCGCGGCCGTCGTCGTCAACGACTACGGACAGCCTGGGCGGGACGGCTCCGGCGAGGCGTCGGCCGGACCGGCGGAGCAGGTCGCGGCGGAGATCCGGGCCGCCGGCGGCACCGCGCTCGTCCACACCGGGGACGTCTCCGACTTCCGACAGGCCCGTGAGCTGGTCGAGTCGGCCGTCGACACGTTCGGCAAGCTGGACGTCGTCGTCAACAACGCGGGCATCCTGCGCGACCGGATGGTCTTCTCCCTCGCCGAGGGCGAGTGGGACGCGGTGATCCGGGTCCACCTCAAGGGGCACTTCAACACCACCCGGTTCGCCGCCGCGCACTGGCGGGAGCGGTCCAAGGCGGCGGGCGCACCGGTGTACGGGCGGATCGTGAACACCTCCTCGGAGGCGTTCCTCGCCGGATCGGCCGGACAGCCCAACTACGCGGCGGCGAAAGGCGGAATCGTCGGGCTGACGACCTCCTCCGCGCTGGCCCTCGCCAAGTACGGCGTCACCGTCAACGCGATCTGCCCGCGCGCCCGCACCCGGATGACGGAAGACGTCTTCGCCGGGTTCGAGCAGCCCGCCGAGGGGCTCGACCCGCTCGCGCCCGAGCATGTCGCCCCGCTGGTCGGCTACTTGGCCTCGCCGGCCGCCGCCCGGATCAACGGACAGCTGCTCGTCGTGCACGGCGGCATGGTGGCCGTCGTCGAACGGCCGCGTGTGCAGGCGAAGTTCGACAGCAAGGAGGACGTGTTCAGCCATGCAGAGCTGGACGCCGTCCTCGGCGCGCACTTCGCGGAGCGGCCGACGGGGGAGACGTTCGCGGCGGCGGAGGTGCTGGGCCTGCGGAGGGGGCAGGGATAGCGGCAAGGGGGGATGCGAAGGGGCTCCGGTCGTCCATGGACGACCGGAGCCCCTTCGGTCCTTCGGTGTATCTGCGTTACGTCAGGCAGCCACTGAATGCTGTCCTACGCCTTGTCCTACGCCTTGTCCTCGGTCTTGCTCTCGGCCGGCTTGCGGTGCCGGCCGTGGGGGGCCGAGTCGCCGTCGTGGGACGAGACCGGGCCCCGGTGCCGGCCGTGACCGGCCGCCTCGTGGGAGTCGGCGGACAGCGGCTGCATCGTGCTTGCGTCGCTCATCGGAAGTGTTCACCCCGTCAACATGATCTTTTTTACAGCCGGGCGATTTTATCCAGCACACCGAGGGGCGAATCCAGGCGGCCACGCCAACCGCAGCTAGTTCGTTACAAGTCTGCCGAGCGGGGCCTGTTGGAGCGGGACCGGGCGGAGGGCGGTGGGCGCCTGATCCGCCGGTCCGGAGGGCTCCGAAGGATACGAGGGATACGAGGGATACGAGGGGTCCGACGGTTCTTCGGGGGGCGGGGCCGCGATCGGCGCCCTCAGCGGTGCCACCGCGCACGGTTCCGCCGCCGAGGCGTACGGCAGCCGCAGCACGCCCTCCGCCGTCCACAGCCCGCTGCCCGTCAACCACCCCTCCGGGGCGGCGAACTGGTGCAGCCGGCGCTCCGCCGGACGCCATACGCCGACCCAGGCGCCGAAGGGGCCGTCGATCCGGAGCGCGACCGCGCAGGTCTCCGGCACGAGCAGCCGGCCCGGCTGGATCGCGAACGGGGTGACGGTGAGGTCGGGCAGTCGCAGGGACTCCGGGAAGCGGACCGGCAGCGTGCTGCCGAGCACCCCCCAGCCCAGCCGGGACTCGCCCGGCGAGGGGGCGTCCGAGCCGATGAGCAGCAGGCCGCTGTCGGGGTCGGCGAGCAGCAGACGGTCGTCGCTGTCGGCGGCGATCTGCAGGAGGGGCGACACCTCGCCGCCGCGCTCCAGGTCCACGACGACGGCCTTGGTCCGGCCGCCGATCTCCCGGTCCAGCGCGAGCATGCGGCCCGTACGGTCCAGCCAGACGCCCCCGGAGCAGCGGCCGGGGATCTCGGCGACGTGCTCCGGGCCGAAGCTGCCGCCCGCGACCAGCCACACGGTCGTCGTGCAGCGGCCGACGGCGAGGGCGTACGCGCGTTCGCCGCACGGGGCCGGGGGGAGCAGGCGCAGCCGGGTGCCCTCGTCCGGGCACTCGACGCCGCCCAGCGGCAGCTCGCCCGTGCCGGGGCCGGTCGGATACAGCAGCGAGAAGTGGTGCCGGCCGTCGGTCGGCCGCCGGATCAGGACCCGGCCGTCGGCCATCGGCTGCACCTCCGTGCCGGGCTCCTCCGGCTGGTTGCCGGGCAGCGGCACGGCGTACGGCTCGGGGCCGTCCAGGGTCCAGCGCTCCGGGAACCAGGAGTCGCCGTCCCGGGCCAGGCGCGCGGCGTAGGCGCCGTTCGCCGTGATCACGCAGCCCGCGACCGCGACGTCCGCGGTCGGCGGCGGGTGCTCGGCGAAGCGCTCGCCCGCGCCCTCGCCCGCGCCCTCGCCTTCGTCGGCGCCTTCATCGGGCTCCCCGCCGTCCGTCGCGGTGGGCTCGATCACACAGGCCGGCATCGTCATCGGTCCGTCACCTCCGGCGACGAAGCTAGTTTTCGTACGCGCGGACGTGGGACCGACGGGCGGGCTTCTTCCCTCATAAGAGTGGCGCAGAAGCGATTCGCCTGAGGGGGTCGGAAGGGGTGTGCATCGTCCCGTGCGGAGGCGGCGTCGGCTGTGACGGCAGCGGTACGGGCCCGTGGGGTGGCCAGGTAGCCTTTCACCCGTGCCCCGTCTGTCTGAAGTAATCGCCGCGTTGGAGAACCTGTGGCCCGCCGAGTGGGCCGAGTCCTGGGACGCGGTCGGCACCGTCGTGGGCGACCCCGACCTGGAGGTCTCCCGGGTCCTGTTCGCCGTCGACCCCACCCAGGAGATCGTCGAGGAGGCCGTCGAGCTCGGCGCCGACCTGCTCGTCACCCACCATCCGCTCTATCTGCGCGGGACGACGACCGTGGCGGCGTCCACCTTCAAGGGCCGTGTCGTGCACACGCTCATCAAGAACGACATCGCCCTGCACGTCGCCCACACCAACGCCGACACCGCCGATCCGGGAGTGAGCGACGCCCTCGCCGGCGCCCTCGACCTGCGCGTCGTCCGGCCCCTCGTACCGGATCCGGCCGACCCCGAGGGGCGGCGCGGCCTCGGGCGTGTCTGCGAGCTGGACCACCCGCTCACCGTCCGTGAGTTCGCCGCCCGCGCCGCCGAGCGGCTGCCCGCCACCGCGCAGGGCATCCGGGTGGCGGGCGACCCGGATGCGCTCGTACGGACCGTCGCCGTCAGCGGCGGGTCCGGCGACAGCCTGTTCGACCAGGTGCGGGCGGCCGGCGTCGACGCCTTCCTCACCTCGGACCTGCGCCACCACCCCGTCTCCGAGGCCCGCGCCCACAGTCCGCTCGCGCTGCTCGACGCGGCGCACTGGGCCACCGAGTGGCCCTGGTGCGAGCTGGCGGCCGCCCAGCTCGACGAGATCTCCGACCGGCAGGGCTGGGACCTCCGGGTCCATGTCTCCCGCACGGTCACCGATCCCTGGACGGCCCACGCGGCGTCCGACCCCAACTTCACCTCTAGCTCAATGGGAGCCCCCAACTGAACGCCGCGACCGCCGACCAGATCCGACTCCTCGACGTCCAGGCCTTCGACGTCCGGCTCCAGCAGCTCGCGCACAAGCGGAGGTCGCTGCCCGAGCACGCGGAGATCGAGTCGCTGAACAAGGACCTCATCCAGCTGCGCGACCTGCTCGTGGCCGCGCAGACCGAGGAGAGCGACACCGCCCGCGAGCAGACCAAGGCCGAGCAGGACGTCGACCAGGTCCGGCAGCGTGCCGCCCGCGACCAACAGCGGCTCGACTCCGGGGCCGTCACCTCGCCGAAGGACCTGGAGAACCTCCAGAAGGAGATCGTCTCCCTCGCCAAGCGCCAGGGCGACCTCGAGGACGTCGTCCTGGAGGTCATGGAGCGGCGCGAGAGCGCGCAGGAGCGGGTCGCCGAGCTGACCGAGCGGGTCGGTTCCGTCCAGGGCAGGATCGACGACGCGACCGCGCGCCGGAACGCGTCGTTCGAGGAGCTCGACGGCGAGGCCGCCACCGTGACCAAGGAGCGCGCGGTGGTCGCCGGCTCCGTCCCGGCCGACCTGCTCAAGCTCTACGACAAGCTGCGCGAGCAGCAGGGCGGCATCGGCGCGGCCAAGCTCTACCAGCGCACCTGCCAGGGCTGCCGCCAGGAGCTGTCGATCACCGACATCAACGAGATCCGCAAGGCCCCGTCCGACACGGTCGTCCGGTGCGAGAACTGCCGTCGGATCCTGGTCCGCACGTCGGAGTCCGGTCTGTAGCTCTCTGGTTCTGTAGCTCTCTAGTTCTGTAGTTCTGTAGTTCTGTAGAGGGGTCTGAGGCGTGCGGGAGTTCATCGTCGAGGCCGACGGCGGGTCGCGGGGCAACCCGGGGCCCGCGGGCTACGGCAGCGTGGTGATCGACGCGGCGACGGGGGAGACGCTCGTGGAGCGCGCCGAGTACATCGGCGTCGCCACGAACAACGTCGCCGAGTACCGGGGGCTGCTGGCCGGCCTCCGTGCCGCCCGTGAACTCGACCCGTCGGCCGCGGTGCGCGTGCGCATGGACTCCAAGCTGGTCGTCGAGCAGATGTCCGGCCGATGGAAGATCAAGCACCCCGACATGAAGCCCCTCGCGGCGGAGGCGGCGCGGATCCTGCCGCGCGCGCAGGTCACCTACGAGTGGATCCCGCGCGAGCAGAACAAACACGCCGACCGCCTGGCGAACGAGGCGATGGACGCGGGCAAGCGGGGCGAACAATGGGACGCCGAAGCGTCCCGGGCGGCGCTGAAGGCCCGCCCCGCGGCGTCGGCCCCGGAGCCGTCCGGCCCACCCGGCGACGCCACCGCGGGAGCGGCGCGGGCCCGCGAGGCCTTGGCCTCGGCCCGCCCGGCCGTCGCGACGGGCGTGAGGCGGGCGACGGCCGCAGGGTCGGCGACCGCCGCCGGATCGACGACGCCTGCCGAGTCGGCCGCGGGCGGCACGGCTGTCGGGTCCGCCGGCGGCGGCAACGTGGCGACGGCTGTCATGTCGGGCACGGGCACGGGCACGGGCACGGGCAGCGGAGTGGCCGCGGGCGACAGCGCGGCGAGGGCCGCCGACTTGGTGACGGATGGTGACTCGGCGATGGGCGCTCAGGCGGCGACGGGCGGCGACGCGGCGAAGGCTGGGGCCGCCGGGTCGGGTACGGGCTCGGGTACGGGCGGGTCGGCCGCCGGGTCCGGTACGGGTACGGGCGGGTCGGCCGCGAGCGGCCCGGTCGCCGACTCCGCCGCGGGTGGCGCCGGCCCGGCGGGCGACGTGCGGGGCGGCGATGTGAAGCGCGATGCCGACCGCCGGGCTGCCCACGCCGTTGCCGTCCCCGCGTCCTCCAGCCCCTCTGTCGGCTGGGGCGCCGCGCCTGACCTCGGGGCGCCGGCGACCTTTGTGCTGCTGCGGCACGGGGAGACTCCGCTCACGCCGCAGAAGCGGTTCTCCGGGAGCGGGGGCACCGATCCTTCGCTCTCGGACGTCGGCAGGGAGCAGGCCGAGCGGGTCGCCGCCGCGCTGGCCCGGCGCGGGACCGTCCAGCACATCCTCGCCTCCCCGCTCGCCCGGACCCGGCAGACCGCCGGCGCCGTCGCCGACCGCCTCGGGCTGGAGGTCACCGTCGACGACGGGCTGATCGAGACGGACTTCGGGGCGTGGGAGGGGCTGACCTTCGGCGAGGTCCGCGAGCGCCACCCGGAGGACCTGAACGCCTGGCTCGCCGACCCGGAGGCCGAGCCGACCGGCGGCGGTGAGAGCTTCGCGGCGACCGCGACCCGGATCGCGGCCACCCGCGACCGGCTGGTCGCGGAGTACGCGGGCCGCACGGTCCTGCTGGTCACCCACGTGACCCCGATCAAGACGTTCGTCCGGCTCGCCCTGGGCGCTCCGCCCGAGTCCCTGTTCCGCATGGAGCTGTCGGCGGCCTCGCTGTCGGCGGTGGCCTACTACGCGGACGGCAACGCCAGCGTCCGCCTGTTCAACGAGACGTCCCACCTGCGGCCCTGAGGGACGCGGCACCCCGCGCGAGCTCCTCGACGCGCGACCAGTCCCGGGCCGCGAGCGCGTCCGCCGGAATCATCCAACTCCCGCCCACGCAGGCGACGTTGGGCAGGGCCAGGTACTCCGGCGCGTTGTCCGGGCCGATCCCGCCCGTCGGGCAGAAACGCGCCTGCGGGAGCGGCCCGGCGAGCGACCGCAGATAGGCCGTGCCGCCCGCCGCCTGCGCCGGGAAGAACTTCATCTCCCGGACCCCGCGCTCCAGCAGCGCCACGACCTCCGACGTGGTCGACACCCCGGGCAGGAACGGCAGCCCGGACGCGCGCAGCGCCGTCAGCAGGACGTCCGTCCAGCCGGGGCTCACCAGGAACCGCGCCCCGGCCGCCGCGCACGCCGTCACCTGCTCCGGTGCGATCACCGTCCCGGCCCCGACGACCGCCTCCGGGACCGCCCCGGAGATCTCCCGGATCGCGTCGAGCGCGGCGGGCGTCCGCAGGGTCACCTCGATCGCGGTCAGCCCGCCCGCCACCAGCGCCCGCGCCAGCGGCACGGCGTCGGCGGCGTCCTCGACGACCACCACGGGCACGACGGGAGCCAGATCCAGTACCGAGCCGGCCGAGGCATCCGGGGCAGCCGAAGGGGAGGGCAGAGGTGAGGTCATGCGCCTCATCCTGCCCCTGGTGTGCAGCCCGCGCAAAGGACGTTGCACATGTTGCAATAGCGGTGTGGTGTCGTGTCGCAGGACGGTCCGTGGACCTCAGTGCACCTCAGCGCACCTCAGCGCACCTCAGCGCACCTCAGTGCACCTCGTCCACCAGCACATCCAGCGTCCAGGCCGTCCCCGTCCGCGTCGGCGCCTGCTCCTCCACCACGTACCCGAGGTCCCGCAACGCCTCCACCAGCTCCGCCGGACCCTTGGGGGCGATCCCCGCCGTCAGCAGGCTCCGTACGATCCGCCCCTTGGTCGCCTTGTTGAAGTGGCTGACGACCTTCCGGGTCGGCGCGTGCAGCACCCGTACGCTCGCCGTCCGCCCCGCGACCTCGCCCTTCGGCTTCCACGCGGCCGCGTACGCCGCCGACCGCAGGTCGAGCACCAGCCCGTCGCCGGCCACCTCGGGCAGCACGGACGCCATCGGCGCCCGCCAGTGCGCGCCCAGCGCCCCCAGCCCCGGCAGCCGTACACCCATCGAGCAGCGGTACGACGGGATCCGGTCCGTCACCCGGACGGCGCCCCACAGCCCCGAGAACACGAGCAGCGACCTGGCGGCGCGCTTCTTCGCCGCCGCGTCGAGGGTGGCCAGGCCGAGGGCGTCGTACAGGACCCCCGTGTAGATCTCCCCGGCCGGCCGGGTGCCCGCCGTGCGCAACTCCGTGTTCTTCGCGATCTCGCCGCGCAGCCCCTCGCTCAGTCCGAGCACCTCGCGCGCCTTGTCCTCGTCGGCCGCGCACAGCTCGACCAGCTCGTCGAGGACCGCCTCGCGGGCGGTGCCGATCCCCGGCAGGGAGAGCGCCTCCGGCTTGAGCGGGGCGCCACGTCCGGAGGACGCCTTGCCTTCGGAGGGCGGCAGCAGGACCAGCACGGAAAATCTCCTTCGGACTTCGGTAGAACGTAAATCTGTGCAGCATGTAAATCTGTGCAGCACGTAAATCTGTGCAGCACGTAGAACTGGGCAGCACGTAGAACTGGGCAGAACGTAAAACTGTGCTGCGACAGCGTACGGCGTGCCGCCAGGCCGCCCCGGTCCTACGCTCGTTGCATGCCCCGCCGCCACATCCGCGTGACCGGCGCCCCCGAAACTCCCCTCCGGGCCGCCCTCACCGCACTGCGCACCGAGCTCGGCGCGCCCGGCGACTTCCCGCCCGAGGCGCTGGCCGAGGCGGAGCGCGCCGCGCGGACCCCGGCCCTCCCCGCCCCGTCCTACGACGCCACGGACATCCCCTTCGTCACCATCGACCCGCCCGCCTCCACCGACCTCGACCAGGCGCTGCATCTCTCCCGGCAGGGCGCCGGCCACCGCGTCCGGTACGCCATCGCCGACGTCGCCGCGTTCGTCGTCCCCGGCGGAGCTCTGGACGCCGAGGCACACCGCCGGGTCAACACCCTGTACTTCCCGGACGGCAGGGTTCCGCTGCACCCGGCCGTGCTGAGCGAGGGGGCCGCCAGCCTTCTGCCGGGCCAGGTCCGCCCCGCCGCCCTGTGGACGATCGACCTCGACGCGGACGGCCGTACCGTCGCCGTCGACGTCCGGCGCGCCCTGGTCCGCAGCCGCGCCAAGCTCGACTACGCGGGCGTACAGCGCCGGATCGACGACGGGACCGCCGAGGAATCGCTCCGACTCCTCCCCGTGGTGGGGAAGTTGCGGGAGGGCCTGGAGGTCGAGCGGGGCGGGATCTCCCTCGACGTGCCCGAGCAGGAGATCGTCGAGCGCGCCGACGGCTACGAACTGACCTACCGCGCCCCGCTCCCCGCCGACGGCTGGAACGCGCAGCTCTCCCTCCTCACCGGGATGGCCGCGGCCGACCTGATGCTGGCCTCGGGCACGGGCGTCCTGCGCACGCTGCCCGCCGCTCCCGACGATGGGGGTCCCCCCGCTCGAGCGAAGTCGAGAGTGGGGGATGTCGGCCGGCTGCGCCGCACCGCGCACGCCCTGCGCATCGACTGGCCGCACCATGTCTCGTACGCGCAGCTCGTCCGCTCCCTGGACCCGCACGAGCCTCGCCACGCGGCCTTCCTCCAGGAGTGCACGACCCTGCTGCGGGGCGTCGGCTACACCGTCTTCCGCGACGGCAGGCTCCCCGACATCACGACCCATGCCGCCGTCGCCGCCGCGTACACCCACTGCACGGCCCCGCTCCGCCGCCTCGCCGACCGCTACGCCACCGAGCTGTGCCTGGCCGCCGTCGCGGACGAGCCCCCGCCCGAATGGGTGCTCGCCGCGCTCGACGCCCTGCCGAAGGAGATGGCGGCGGGCGGGCGGCGCGCGAACGCCGTCGAGCGGGGCTGCGTCGACATCGTCGAGGCCGCCCTGTTGAAGGACCGCCTCGGCGAGGTCTTCGACGGCTGCGTGGTGGACGTGGAGGAGCGCCGCCCGTCCGTCGGAACCGTCCAGCTGGAGTCCCCGGCGGTCGTCGGCCGGATCGAGGGCGACCACCTCCCCCTGGGGGAACGGCTGAGGGTCCGGCTGACCCAGGCCGACCCGGCGACGCGGAAGGTGCGGTTCGCGCCCGCCTGACGGCCGCGACGACGGTTCCGACGCGGCGGTCAGGAGACGGGCGCGCCGAACCAGCGCTCCAGGGCCGCGTCGAGCGTGTCCTCGGGACCGTCGCCCGTGTCCTGCGTGCCGTCGGTCGCCGCCGCCCATGCCACGTATCCGTCCGGCCGGACGAGCAGCGCCGCCAGCTCCGGGTGGCCGGGGGCGACGGTCGTGCGGACGTCCACCCGGTCGCCGTGGCCCTCCGCGCGGGCCCGCAGCTTCGGGTCGTCGGCCAGGTCGAGCAGCAGGGCGCGGCCGCCGTGCAGACGGTCGGCGAGCCGGGTGCCGTCGGCGAGCTCCAGGTCGGGCGCGCTGCGGCCGACCAGCGGATAGCCGCCGGGCAGGTCGTAGTGCTGCCAGACACCGGAGATCTTCTTGACGAGGTAGGTGGTGCCGCCGACGGTTCCCGCCATGCCGGTCACCACCTCGCGCAGGGCGCGCGCGTGCGACTCGGGGCGCATCAGCGCGATCTGGGCCCGCGTCCACTCCAGCACCCAGGCGCCGATCGGACGGCGTTCGTCCGTGTAGGAGTCGAGCAGCCCCTCGGGGGCGTCCCCGCGCACCACCGCCGCGAGCTTCCAGCCGAGGTTCATCGCGTCCCCGATGCCGAGGTTGAGACCCTGTCCGCCGAACGGCGAGTGCACATGCGCCGCGTCGCCCGCGAGCAGCACCCGGCCTGCCCGATAGGTGCTCGCCTGGCGGCAGTTGTCGGTGAACCGGGTCAGCGAGCGCACCTCGCCCACCGTGACGTCCACTCCGGTCACGCGGCGCACACTGGCCTGCAACTCCTCGGCGGTGACGGGCGTTTCGCGGTCGGCGGGCGGTCCGTCGAACTCCACGGTCAGGATGCGGCCGGGCATCGGACCGAAGGCGTACGTCCCGGACTCCGTCGTGTTCCAGCCGCCCTGCAGCCCTTCGACGCCGGTCAGGTCCGCGATCGCCTGGTAGCCGGTGATCTCCGGGGGCGTGCCCGGGAAGCCGAACCCGGCGAGCTTGCGCACGGTGCTGCGGCCGCCGTCGCATCCGACGAGCCAGCCCGCGCGCACGTCCCCGAGACGAGAGAGACGTACGGTGACGCCACCGCCGTCACCGTCCTCGGTGCCGTCGCCTTCGTGGGCGCCGCCTTCGTGGGTGTCGAAGCCGGTCAGCTCGACCTGTCGGCGTACCTCCACGCCGAGCTCCCGGGCGCGCTCGCCGAGCAGCCGCTCCAGCGTGGCCTGCGGGATCAGGCCGATGCCGTCGGCCGGGCCGAGGTCCGCGAAGGCCGGGTCCGACTCGTCCAGCAGTTCGGCGCTGAGCATGATCCCGGCGAAGTGCCCGGCGAACCTGGGCGGAGGCACGGCCGCCGCGATCGGCTCGCCGCCCCGCGACTTCCGGAACTCATAGGACTCCCGGAACTCCCGGAACCGGTTCATCGCCGCCTCCTGCACCTCCGAGAGCGCGGGCAGCAGTCCGCGCCGGTAGAGGGCGACGGCCGTCGGTGTGTTGATCCCGCCGGCCTTGATCGTCTCGTCCACCTCGGCCAGCCGCTCGACGACCAGCGTCCGCGCCCCGCCGAGCGCCAGCTCGCAGGCCAGCATCAGCCCGACCGGCCCGGCCCCGGCCACCACCACGTCGTACTCCGTCACACCGTCATCCGGCACGCCGTCATCCGGCACCACGTCATCCGTCATGCCTTTCACTTTAGTCACTAAAAGTTTGTTGCCGCTATAGTTTTCCTCATGGTGGAGGAAAAGAAAGCGGAACCGTCCCTTCGGGAGCGCAAGAAGCAGGCCACGCGGCAGCGGATCTCGAACGTGGCGACGGGCCTGTTCGTGGAGCGCGGCTTCGACGAGGTGACCGTCACGGAGATCGCCCGGGTGGCCGAGGTGTCCGCGATGACCGTCTTCAACTACTTCCCGCGCAAGGAGGACCTCTTCCTCGACCGCATCCCCGAGGCCGTCGAACTGTTCACGGAGGCGGTACGCCGACGCGGCCCCGACGAGAGCCCGCTCGCCGCGCTCCGCGTCCTCGCGCTCCGACTCCTGGGGCAGCGGCACCCGTTGGGCGGGCTCGACGACGACTTCGCGCACTTCTGGCGGATCGTCGTCGAGTCGCCGGCCCTGCGGGCCCGAGCCCGCGAGGGGGTCGAGGAGGTGGAGGAGGCGTTGGCGCAGGCCCTCGCGGAGACCGCCCCCGAACTTCCCGACCCGTACCTGGCGGCCGCCGTGACGGTCGCGGCGTACCGCGCGGTGTACGTCGCCACCGCGCGCCGCATGCTGGCGGGGGAGCGGGCGGCGACGCTCGTGGACGGACACCGGGCGCGCCTGGAGGCAGCCTTCGACGCGCTGGAGGGGGTGTTCGGAGCGGGAGCCTGACGTCCAACGCCCAGCGGCATGGAACCGCGGCCGGAAAGCGTTGCACTCCCAGTGGCACGAAGGGGTCGGCGGAATATGAGGGGGATCGGCGCGTGAGTCGTGAACAGGCGTTGTGGACGAGAGCCCGGCTGGGCCGCTGCGGCCCGCCCCTCGACCTGCTGACCGCCCGTTTCGACAAGCACGTCTACGCCCCGCACGCCCACGACGAGTTCACCGTCGGCGTCTGCGTCGGAGGTTCCGAGATCATCGACTACCGCGGCGGCCACATCCGCAGCGGCCCGGGCGCCATCGTCGTCCTGGCCCCGGGCGAGATGCACACCGGCGGCCCCGGCAACGACACCGACGGCTACGCCTACCGCGCGCTCTACGCGGCCCCCGGCCTGCTCACCGACGGCACCCTCGGCACCGGCGTCCCACACTTCCGCGACGCCGTCGTCGACGACCCGGAACTGGCCGCCGCCCTACGCCGCGCCCACACGGAACTGGCCGCCTGCCCCGACCCCCTGGAGGCCGAGTCCCGCTTCCCCTGGCTGCTGACGGCCCTGGTCCGCCGCCACTCCACGGCTCGCGGGGACACCGACACCGTCCCCGGCGTCGGCCGTATCGCCCTCACCGTGCGGGACCGGCTGGCCGACGAACTGGTCGAGCCGCCCTCCCTCGCCGATATGGCCGCCGACCTGGGCCTGTCCCGCTACCAGCTCCTGCGGGCGTTCCGTACGACGATGGGGATACCGCCGTATGCCTGGCTCGCCCAGCACCGGGTGGCCCGCGCCCGCGGCCTGCTGGAAGCCGGACTGCGCCCGGCCGAGGTGGCGACCCTGGTCGGCTTCGCGGACCAGGCCCATCTGACCCGCTGGTTCCGCCGCGTGCTGGGCGTGACCCCGGCGGCGTACCGCAACAGCGTTCAAGACGGGCTTCGCTGAAGCGGCGAGCATGGCCGTATGACTGCACGCGGCTGGTTTCTGTTCTCCCTGATGGGAGTGGTCTGGGGCATCCCCTATCTGCTGATCAAGGTGGCGGTGGAGGACCTCTCCCCGTCCATGGTGGTGTTCACGCGCTGTGCGCTGGGCGCGCTGCTCCTGTTGCCCTTCGCGATCCGCCAGGGCGGTCTGATCCGCACCGTCCGGGCGCACTGGGCGCCCATGCTGGCCTTCGCGTGCATCGAGATCATGGGCCCCTGGTTCACCCTGACGGACGCCGAGCGGCACCTGTCGAGCTCCACCGCCGGCCTGCTGATCGCGGGCGTCCCGATCGTCGGCGTCCTGGCGGCCCGCTGCTTCGGCGACACGGAGGTACTGGGCGCCCGGCGGATCACCGGGCTGGCCCTCGGTCTGGCCGGCGTCGGCGTCCTCACCGTCCCGCACCTGACGGGAGGGGACGTGAAGTCGCTGGGCGAGGTGCTGCTGACGGTCGTCGGCTACGCCACGGCCCCCCTGATAGCCGCCCGCCGCCTCAAAGACGTCCCCACCCTCCAACTGATCGCCCCCTGCCTGACCCTGACCGCCCTGGTCTACGCCCCCGCGGCGGCGGCGTCATGGCCGTCCGCACTCCCGTCGACGGAGGTCCTCGCCTCCCTCGCGGCCCTCGGGGCCGTCTGCACGGCGGTCGCCTTCGTCGCCTTCCTCGAACTCATCAAGGAGATCGGCCCGACCCGCTCGACGGTCATCACGTACGTCAACCCGGCGGTGGCGGTGGCGGTCGGGGCGATCTTCCTCGACGAGCGCCTGACGGCAGGAATCGTGGCCGCGTTCCTCCTGATCCTGGCGGGTTCGGTGCTGGCGACGGCGGGCGGTCCTGGCAAGGGCACCCGCCCGGTAACATGGTCGACACGGCAGACGAGCCGGGCGGACGGCCGCGTGGAGTCCCCTTAGGGGGCTTCCCGAGGAACGTCCGGGCTCCACAGGGCAGGGTGATGGCTAACGGCCACCCGGGGTGACCCGCGGGACAGTGCCACAGAAAACAAACCGCCGGGGACCTCGGTCCTCGGTAAGGGTGAAACGGTGGTGTAAGAGACCACCAGTGCCCAGGGCGACCTGGGCAGCTAGGTAAACCCCACCCGGAGCAAGGTCAAAAGGAAACACCCCGGTGTTTCTGCGTGGACGTCCGAGGGCTGCCCGCCCGAGTCCACGGGTAGACCGCACGAGGCCGGCGGCAACGCCGGCCCTAGATGGATGGCCGTCTCCCCGGGCCGCCGCAAGGCACCCGGGCGACAGAACCCGGCGTACAGCCCGACTCGTCTGCCGCTACTCGCGGTTTCGCCTTGGCGATCTCCTCGGAGTATCCGACCGCACTCCCGGAAGGTCGCTGAACATCTCAGCGCCGTCTCAGGCTCCGACGGGCCGGGGCTCCGGCAGAACTGATGCACTGCCAGAAGGCGCAGGCGACGGCCCTCGACCAGCCTGTTCTGCTGGAACAATTCCGCTGAATGCCCGGCGTTGGCCGTCGCGCTGCCGGAGTTGATGATTCCGGATTGACCGTCTACGGCAGGCCCCCTGCGGGCTGGGCCTGCACGACACCGCCTTCGGTCCCTCGCCGTCGGCCTACTTCCGGTGCGGGCTGCGGACTACCCGGGACGGTTCTGTGCCTGCGGCCGGGGTATGCCGGGGCGAACACAGTGGCCGACCGCATCACGGTGCTCACCCGGACGGCAGCCTCCAGGAGGGTTACCTCGTCGCCGAGCTGACCGGGCTGAACACCCGGCAGGAGCGGCCGGAGAGCATGCGGCTGATCGTGTGCCGCGTCAGGCCCACCCGCGGAAGTGAACTGCGGCTGGATGCTCGCCGCAGACCTCGCGAGTGACCTCGACGCGTGGGTGCGGCTGCCGGCCCTGCCTGCCCGCCCGCCTCGCCGACCACGCCCGACGCCGATGGCCGCGTATCGGCGCGACCTGGCCCTGGGCCTGGGCGTTCACCACCTGCCGGCAGCGGCTCACCGCCCTCCCGGCTGTCCCCTGACGGCAGGGCGCTGCCCCGTGGAACCCAGCGCTCCCGCGGCGTCACGCGACGGCCCACCTCGATCGGGCCGAGGACATTACGGGCGAACTGCCGAGCAGGTCGGCCACCGAATCCTGTTGACGAATCGAGTTTGAAGATCTCCAGACACGCGGCTTTGCAGTTTTCTGACATTGTGATGGCCTCGAACTGTCCTTTCTCAAGTCTCCTGACATTCTCTGACAGGGATCTGAATAGGGTCCTCTTGACGCGGGATTCCGAAGCGAAGAAGATTTTCCATGGCATTCGATGAGCTTTAACGAGTTTCCGCGTTTTTGCTGCATTCGACGTTGCTGCGGTAGTCGCGTTATTCCGGGTCTTCGAACTTGAGCGGGGAGTCCTCGACGGCGCTCGCGCGAGCCTTGGCGAACGGCCGAACGCCCTGGTCGAGCGGTTCGAAGAACCGTTGTTTCCCCTTCACGGATTCGCATTTCTGACCCCGCTAAGGAGAGGTATATGGACGCTGCGGTAATCGTCGCCGGAGCCGGCCCGGCAGGGCTCATGCTCGCTGGTGAGCTTCGGCTCGCGGGAGTCGAAGTCATCGTGCTGGAGAAGCTCGCCGAACGGACCGGGCAATCTCGTGGGCTGGGCTTCACCGCGCGCACCATGGAAGTCTTCGACCAGCGGGGCCTACTGCCCAGGTTCGGCGAGATCGAGACCAGCACCCAGGGCCACTTCGGTGGTCTGCCAGTCGATTTCGGGGTGCTGGAGGGCGCTTGGCAGGCAGCCAAGACTGTGCCGCAGTCCGCCACGGAGACCAAGCTCGAGGACTGGGCCGGCGAGTTGGGCGTGGACATCCGGCGGAGCCATGAACTCCTCTCCTTCACGGACCACGGCGACGGCGTCGAGGTCGAGGTCCGCGGTCCAAGCGGCATTCACACGTTGCACACCGGCTACCTGGTGGGCTGCGACGGGGGGCGCAGCCGCGTGCGCAAGACCGGCGGCTTCGACTTCCCGGGCTCGCCCGCGACACTGGAGATGTTCCTCGCCGACGTCAAAGGCCTCGACCTCGAGCCCCGGATGATCGGCGAAACACTGCCCGGCGGCATGGTGATGGTCGGCCCACTGCCCGGTGGCATCACCCGCCTCATCGTCTGCGAACGTGGTACCCCGCCCCAGCGGCGGGCCGTGCCGCCCACCTACGAGGAGGTCGCAGCCGCCTGGAAGCGCCTCACCGGCACCGACATCTCGCACGGTGAGCCCGAGTGGGTCAGCTCGTTCGGCGATGCCACCCGCCAGGTGACCGAGTACCGGCGTGGCCGCGTCCTGCTGGCCGGCGACTCCGCACACATCCACCTGCCGGCCGATGGGCAAGGCATGAACACCAGCATCCAGGACGCCGTGAACCTGGGCTGGAAGCTGGCCGCCGTCGTCAACGGATGGGCGGCGCGGGACCTGTTGGACACCTACCACGAAGAGCGGCACCCGGTCGGTCAGCGGCTGCTGATGAACACCCGCGCCCAGGGACTGCTGTTCCTCAGCGGCCCGGAGGTGCAGCCGCTGCGTGACGTCGTCACCGAACTCATCGGGTACAAGGACGTCAGCCGCCACCTCGCGGGCATGGTGAGCGGACTGGAAATCTCCTATGACGTGGGTGCCGGTGGTCACCCGTTGCTGGGTCGGCGCATGCCGCATCTGGAGCTGATCGCCGGTACCCGCAAGACCAGCAGCACCGAACTGCTGCATCCCGGCCGGGGCGTACTGCTCGATCTGGAGGACAACGTCAGGCTCCGCGACCGGGCCGCCGCCTGGGCGCACCGGGTGGACATCGTGACCGCGACGCCGCACGGGCTCTCCGAGGGCAGTCCGCTGTACGGCACAGCGGCCGTGCTGGTCCGCCCCGACGGCCATGTCGTCTGGGCTGCGCCGGGTACCCATCACGACCTGCCGATGGCCCTTGAGCGCTGGTTCGGCAGCCACTCGACGGGACGCGCGCTGTAGATGCGTGGCCCGCACCCTGCCCCTTCGACCAAGGATGAGAGAAGAAGTATGCACAGCACCCTGATCGTGGCGCGGATGGATGCCGCGTCGAGCGTCGAAGTAGCCAAGCTCTTCGGTGAGTTCGACGCCTCCGACATGCCACACCGCATGGGAACCCGGCGTCGCCAGCTGTTCTCCTTCCGAGGCCTGTACTTCCACCTGCAGGAGTTCGACTCGGACAACGGCGGTGCGCTCATCGAGGAGGCCAAGACGGAGGATCGCTTCGTCCGGATCAGCCAGGACCTGAAGCCCTACGTCGAGGCCTACGACCCGGCCACCTGGCGCTCGCCGGCCGACGCGATGGCCACCCGTTTCTACAACTGGACGGCGTCCTAGTGAAGATGTCTTCGAACGGGCCGTGTACACCAACACGTTCGAGGCGCACCGGCTGCTCGCCGATGCGGCCGGGCAGGGCCTGGGTGAGGCCATGGCGGAGCGGCTCTTCCGCGCCTACCTGACGGATGGATCGAACATCGGTGATCCGCACACCCTCGCCCGGCTGGCCGACGAGATCGGCGTTGTACGCAGTGAGGGCGGAGGCACCGCCCTGCGCGCCGAACTGGACAGAGTGCGCACGCTCGGCATCAGCTCGGTGCCCCTCGTCCTCTTCGAGGGCGGGCCGGCCCTGGGCGGAGCGCAGCCGGAGGCCGTCTATTTCCAGGCCCTCACCACGCAACCGGATCCGTCCCTCAGGGGCTGAACTCAGCCGCCCGCACAGCGGGTTGCCCGTGGCGGCGATCGGTGCTGGATCCGACGGTTCACACGCCGAGTGGTCCGGTCTCCGCCCGCCCCGTCCGGCCTTCCGCGGTCAGGAACAGCAGCCGGGCGGCGCGCTGGTCGCGCGAGATCGCGGTACTCCACAAGGGTCGGCGATTTCGCCGTCCGCCGGGGTGATACCTGCCAATGACCGACGCCTGGATGCCCCGGCAGGAACCTGCCGGGGCATCCAGGCGTCGAGCGTGGTCAGTTGTCGCGCACCGTCCGCATGGCGGTACCCCAGGAGACGACGTCGTCAAGCATCGCGATCACCGCGTCCTCCTGGTGGGGCTGCGGCTTGAGCTCCTTGAAGTCGACGAAGTCGTGGTGCATCAGCAGGGCGGCGTGATGGCGTACATCGGCGATGCCGATGGCGGCCATGGTGTTGCGCAGATGTGCAATCGCGCGGCCGGCGCCCTCCATTCCGTAGCCGACGAAGCCCGCGGACTTGTCGTTCCACTCCGAGTACAGGAAGTCGAGAGCGTTCTTCAACACTCCCGGGACACTGTGGTTGTACTCGGGCGTGACAAACACGAAGGCGTCCAGGGAGCTGACCTTCTCGGCCCAGCGACGCGTGTGCGGCTGGCTGTAACCGCCTATCAGGGCGGGCACGGGCTCGTCGAGGTGCGGCAGGTCGTAGTCCTTGAGGTCGACCAACTCGTAGTCCGCGCCGCCATGCCGCTCGGCGACGTCGAGCACCCACCGGCCCACGTCCTCCCCGACGCGTCCCGGACGGGTACTGGCGATGACAATTCCGACCTTGATCATGAATAGCCGCTCTCTGTTCGAAGTGGGAGACGGGCCCCCGGCGCCACAGAATTGCAGCGTACGTAGATCGATTGAGAGGTTCCATGCGTCACAGTCCGCCATCCATACGCATGCGTCTCGCAGAGCTGCTGTTCTGACCGCACCGCTACACTGCTGCGATGGATCTCCTCAGCCAGGTCACCGCCGCGATGCGATCCGGTCGGCCGCGGTGGGTACGCATTGAGGCGCGTGGTGCATGGGGGCAGCGATTCCAGTCTGTCCCGGGGGCGGCGTTCCACCTGGTCCTGCAAGGCTCCGCCGTCCTGATGCCCAACGCCGACGACAAGATCCCACTCGGCGCCGGATGTATCGCTCTGCTCCCCGGCGGGGTCGAACACGGCGTGGCCGACGGCCCCGACGTACCCGCTGCGGAGAGATCGGCGGGTACGCGGCAGGAGTTCTCGGCCGAACCGCGCACTCTCGTCCTGGGAGAGAGCGCGGATGCAGGTCAGACGGCTTCCACGGTTGTGCTCAGTGGGATGTTCCCCTTCGATCGGAGTCTGTGCCACCCGTTGCTCAACGACCTGCCGGAGGCCATATATCTCCCGGCGCGGCTGCAGCAGGAACCTTCCCTGAGGGCGGTCCTGGACTCGCTGTGCCATGAGTTGGAGCACCCTGACATGGGTTCCGACTTGGCGATCGGCACGTTGCTGGACACCCTGCTGGTGTACGTCCTGCGCTGGTGGTACCGAGAACACGGCGCGGGTACGGGCTGGGGTCCGGCGCTCAACGACCGGGCGATCAGCAGGGTGTTGTGCTCCATGCACAACTACCCGGGGGAACCATGGACGGTGGAGAGGCTGGGCGCGGTGGCTGACCTGTCCCGTTCCGCGTTCGCCCGCAGGTTCACCGACCTCGTCGGCCGACCGCCGCTCGGCCATCTGACCTGGGTCCGCATGAACACCGCGGCAGAGCGGCTTCGAAAGACGGAGGAGCCGCTGAGCTCGGTGGCACAACAGGTCGGATACACCTCGGAGTTCGCCTTCTCCTCCGCCTTCCGGCGCGAGTTCGGAATCGCCCCCAGCGCCTATCGCCGGCAGGAGGCCACAGCCGGCCCGAGACGCCCCCGGGCCAGGCCTGGCACGTCACCGCGGCCGGGTGGGTGACACGGGGCTGTATCACTGACTCGAGTTGCGGGCGGGTGCGGTCAACTCGGGCAGCACAGGATCTGCTTGTCGACGTAATTCTGCGTCGCGTCGCCGGGATCGCTCAGGTCTCGCGCCACGATGTCGAAGGTCCCGTTTCCGTTGTCCAGAACCCTGACGATGTGGGCGTCCCGGGCCCCGACACGGTGTAGGAGTCCTTGCCGTAGGCCCAGGTGCCGTGGCTCATCCGCCGCCTGACCCAATCCGGCGAACCTAATTCGTTCTCAGCGGCCCACACAGAGCGGTTGTCGCTCCAGCGGGTTGTTCGAGTACGGGGGCTGCGACGCCTCCGGCGAACCGGGTTCCTTGAGACCTCCGCGTAGAGCGGCGTGCAGTCCCCGTACTCGTGGTGGTGGTCGCGTGGGCATCGGACGGATTCCTACACGAAGCCTGGCTTGAGAAGCGAAGAGCGAAGAGCGAAGCGCTCGCACCTGCGTGACCGCCACTACCCCAGGCCGTGCTTGCTCGTTGACGTTGGTGGTGCGAGCCCGCTGCATGGTGACCTCTCGATATGCCCGAGCTTTGCGAGCTCCCGTCGAGACCGAGGCCCGTGTGACGCGCTGGTGCCACGAACGGCTAGTCCCGTACTTCGCAGGTCGTTGAATCGGATGGAGTAGAGGGCTCGGCGGTGTCCGGGGCGGGGTTGTGGGCGTTACTTGGGTGTGTCGATGACTTCCCGGTCCCCGCGGCCTCGGTCCCAGCGTCAGCGCCTTGAGTGCGTGGTGACGTCTGTGGTGGAGAAGCGTCTGGGCGCTCTGCCTGTCGCTGCCGAGTTTCTGCGCCGCCTTGACGTGGCGGGGATCGTCGACGAGCTGTGCCCCGGTGGTGCGAGCGCTCACCTGACGCATGGCCAGGTGATCGAGGCGCTGGTGGCGAACCGGCTGACCTCGCCGGCGCCGTTGATGCGGGTCGCCGACTGGGGCCGCACCTGGGCGGTCGAGGAGGTGCTCGGTATCGAGTCCGGCCAGCTCAACGACGACCGCCTGGCCCGGGCTCTGGACGCGATCGCTCCCCGGCTGGAGCAGATCGCGGGCACGGTCGGGGCCCGGGCGATCACCGAGTTCGGCATCGACGTCTCCCGGCTGCACTGGGACATGACCTCGATGTCCGTCCACGGCGCCTACCCCGTCGAGGACCAGGACGAGCAGTACCCGGTGATCAAGCACGGGCGTCCCAAGGACCGCAGGGTGGACCTGAAGCAGGTCCAGGCCGGGCTCGCGGTCACCGGCGACGGCGGGATCCCGGTCCACGCCCGCGTCTTCGGCGGCGGCGCGGCCGAGGTCTCCCAGGTCGTCGGGGCGATGAAGGACCTGCGGAAGCTGGCCGGCGAGCAGGAGTTCCTGCTGGTCGCCGACTCCAAGCTGGTGTCCTACCCGAACGTGGCCGCGCTGCTGGAGGCCGGGGTGGCGTTCATCGCCCCGCTCCCCGCAGCCCAGGTCAAGGACGAGGTCTACGCCGCCCTGGACCTGGAAGCCGCCGCACCGGTCGACTGGGTCCCCGGCCGCGACGCCGGCAGGGACCCCGCCCGGCGGGAGGTTTACCGGGTGCTGGAGGACGTCCATGTGATGGCCGCTCCCCGCAAGCGCGACCCGGTCCTGACCGTGCGCCGGATCCTGGTCCACTCCACCGGCAACGCCGCAGGCCAGCAGGCCGCCCGTGCCAAACGCCTCGCCCGCGCCACCGAGGACCTGGAGAAAGTCCGGCGCGGGGCCGGCGGCAGGTACTGCAACACCCCGGAGAAGATCACCGCCCGGATCGGGGTAATCACCAAGACCCGCCGGGTCGCCTCCTGCCTGCGCACCGAAATCGGCACGGCCGACGACGGACGGCCCACCCTGGCCTGGCACTTCGACCAGGACATCCTGCAGGCCGAGGCGGCGGCCGACGGCTGGTACGCGCTGCTGACCGCGCTGACACCCGAGCAGGCCGACCCGGGCCAGGTCCTGATCCAGTACAAGGGCCAGGGATCGGTCGAACGCCGGTACGCGGACTTCAAGGGCCCCCTGGCCGTCACACCGCTGTTCGTGCAGCACAATCACCGCGTCGCCGCCCTGATCCAGGTGATCTGCCTGGCCCTGCTGGTCTTCTGCCTGATCGAACGCCAGGTCAGACAAGCCCTGGGCCCCGAGCACACGATGGTCGGCCTCTATCCGGACAACCGCCGGGTGCGGCCCACCGGCCGGATGATCCTCTACCACCTCGGCGAACTCACCCTGCGGATCGGCAACGTCACCGACCCGCCCACCGTCCAGATCACCCGCGGCGTCCAACTCCACCTCCTCGAACTCCTCGGCGTCGAAGTCACCCGAACCCGCTGGCCACAGACCTGAATAGATGACCTGCGAAGTACGGGCCTAGTGAGCCCAGGGCGGTGTGATGGTGTTGCCGTCAGCCAGTTTGGCGGTGAGCCCGACACGTGTGGTGACCCACATGTGGGCGGGCTGGTCGGTGCTGTTGGCGACCGCCAGTTCGGAGCCGGCAGGTGCCACTGCCGCGTCACCTGTGCGGAGTTCGGCGCTCTCACCGTCGATGGTGAGTCGGAGACGACCGGAGAGGATGTAGAAGGTCTCCTCGTCGCTGATCGTGTGGGTCGGCCCCACCATTGCGGCCGGAATCTCGACGCGCCAGGCGGCGAGGTCCCGGCTGCCGGTGTCCGGACGGACGTAGGAAACGAAACGGCCACCGTGAATCTCGTGTACGACGGCATCGGCACTGCGAATGAACGGCATACTGCGGCCTCCATCTAGACAGGTTTCTTGTCTATATAGACAAGCTGCTTGACGAGTTATAGTCAAGCCCATGGACGACGCCCTGGTTTTCTCCGCACTCGTGCTGGCACTCTCCGGACAGCTGGTGCAGGAAATCCACACCAGCGTGTCCCAGCAGGGATTCGAGGACCTACGGCCTGCACACGGCTTCGCCTTCGCCCGCATCTCGGTGGGTGGCGCCACCACGGCCGCCCTGGCCGAGCACCTGGGGGTGACCAAGCAGGCCGCCGCCCAGCTGGTCGAGGAGCTGGTCCGAAAGGGGTACGTGGAGCGGCATCCACACCCGCACGATGCCCGCGCCCGCCTCCTGGGACTGACCGAGACCGGCTGGGCAGCCACGCGCGCCGCCGACCAGGCGGCCCGGGCTGCCGTCGCACCGTGGCGAGAAGTACTGGGCGAGGCGCGCTTCAGCGAACTCGTCGCCGACCTGACACTCCTTGCACCGCCGGGACCGATCCGCCCTGCCTGGTGAGCCGATGGCCCACCGCTCAACCGCGTACGACATCCTCGCCCCCTTGAGCGAGGAGACAAAACGCCGTCTTCCACACGGCACTGCTGGACGAGCTGCCCCACAACCTCAAGGCACCCCCAGCCGGACAGGCTGAATGACCGGTCCGTACTGAACGTCCTCGGCGCGGTCCGACGACGCGTGAGGGCGCTGGGAGGGCGGGGAGTACCGTCCGATGCGAGCGCCACGCGTCTCGCACCGCACGTAGCGCCGTACGGGCCCCGCCTCCAGCAACTCGCTCCGTCGTCGCGACCTTTCGGCCTGCGTCGGCTTCTCTGTGAGCATGAACCAGGGCTCGTGCTCGGCGAGGAGCGGGTTCTCCTCCCAGCGCGGCCTGACCCACGGCGGATTCCCCGCCTGAAGATCTCTGGCTGTTCCCAAGGGGCGACGCCCTGTTCCGGGCTTCCTTGCCGGCCGGGGTGATGGGCGTCAGCTCGTGGTGACCAGCTCGTCGAGTAGCTGCTCCAACAGATTGTTGTCACCGAGGAAGCTCTTCACTGAGGCGTCCTCGTTGCGTTGAGGGTCCATGCCCGACCAGTTCAGGGCGTATCCCGCGGCGGCGCTGAGTTGGGCAAGGAACGCCCGCTGGGCACGGCCGTTGCCCTCGCGGAACGGGTGGAGGACGTTCAGGTCGCCGTGCAACGTGGCCAGTTGGATGACGAATTCCTGCCGGGGGAGATCCCGAAGATGACCGGAGGAGGCGAGACGGCCGAATACCTCTCCGGCGTAGGGCACCAGGTTTCTCGCCGGGCAGAACGGTGTGCGCTTGGCGATGTTCACGGTGCGTAACTCGCCTGCCCAAGGATAGATGTCACCGAAGATCGCGGCATGGAACGCTTGGAGATGGCCGAGGTCGTACGTGCCGGGTAGGGGGCGTTCGGCGAGCATGACGAGGCGCGCACGGGTGATGTCCGCCTCCGCTGCCGCGAGCAGTTGATGGTCGGTGATGCCGAGCTTGTTGCGCAGCACGCCGCCCGGCATGGCGTACGGATCGTTCACCCTGCCCGCCGCTCCGAAGTCTGTCCGTGGCGGGCGATCGCGCGGGCGACAAGGGTGTCCACGTCGAGGTCGCCCTTCACGTACGCCTCGGTGTCGCGGTCGGAGGCCTCGGAGGCCTGGAGCCCCTCGGCCTCGATGGAGCCGGTGGCCGAGGCGACGGCCGCACGTCGTGCCGCGCGGCCGCTCAGCGCCTCGAAGGCCTCGACTGACAGGAGGACGCCCTGGGGCTTGCGGTGGGCGCCGATCAGGACCGGGTCGGCATCCGCGCCGGACTCCGACAGGTCGGTCAGGATCCGCGACAGTCGTGCGCGCGCGTCGCTGACGGTCACGACCTCAGGAATCTCCATGCTGTCACCGTACCCATATAGAGGCTTGATTCTGTACAGATTCTAGTACGGATTCCGGTGAGTGTCCCGCCTCGGGCAGCCCTGGAGGTATCCCCAACCCCGTCCCGGAGGCTGCCACCAGCCGAAACTGCGAGGTCCTCGCCGATGTCGTCGGGGTTGAACCGGACCACCGGTACATCGCGCCGGTTGAGTTCGGTGATCACCATGTCGGCGGTGATGCCGTCCGCCTCGGTAGCCACCAGAACCGGCCTCTCCGAGAACGACGAAGCCCCCGTCCGAACCGCTCCGGCGCGAGGCGCCTCCCTGCGCAGCCGTCAAGGTAGCCACGGAAACGTCCTCCCTGCACGTTTGTGCAGGTCATAGCGTTGCGGTGATTCTCCCCGGCGTACAGCCCGACTCGTCTGCCGCCGCTTGCGGCTTTGCCTTGGCGGGTGAACGGTCTCACCGAGGCGGCGCTCCGCGCCAGGGAGGCAGGGCTCGGCTGGTGACGTCCTGATGCGCCTTACCGTCCCTGCCCGACGGGCGGACCAATCCGGATTCGTAGGCGGCGATGACGAGTTGGGCACGGTCACGCGCCTCCAGTTTGGCCAGGAGTCGACCGACATGGGTTTTCACCGTGCCGTGGCTCAGATGCAGTCGGTCGGAGATCTCCGTGTTCGACAGGCCTCCGGCGATCAGCAGGAGCACCTCGCGTTCGCGGTCGGTGACCCCGTCGAGGCCACTGGGCGTGGACGCCGGCCCTTCCGGGCGCCGGCAGAACTCGGCGATCAGGCGGCGCGTCACGGCGGGGGCGAGCAGTGCGTCGCCGCCCGCGATGACGCGGATGGCGGTCAGGAGGTCGGCGGGCGGGGTGTCCTTGAGCAGGAAGCCGCTGGCCCCGGCGCGCAGGCCGTCGAAGACGTACTCGTCGATGTCGAACATGGTGAGGATGAGGACCCGTACGTCGGCGGTCACCGGTGATCCGCAGATACGGCGGGTGGCCTCGATGCCGTCCAGTTCGGGCATGCGGATGTCCATGAGGACGAGGTCGGGGCGTTCGCTGCGGGCCATGACGACGGCCTGCGCGCCGGTGCTCGCCTCGCCCACGGTGGTCAGATCCGGTTCGGAGTCGACCAGTATGCGGAAGCTGCCGCTCAGCAGGGCCTGGTCCTCGGCGATCAGGATCCGGGTCGCGGCGGAGGTCGTCACAGGGACTCCCGGGACTTCGGTCGGGAGGGCAGGAACGGCAGGCACGCGGTCACCTGGAATCCGCCGTCGGGATGCGGGGCGGCGGTGAGACTGCCGCCGTACATCATGGCCCGTTCGCACATTCCGGTGATGCCATGACCGCCCCCCGTCCTCGTGCGGCGTCGGACTCGGTCCCGGGCGGGTGGTCCCTCGTCGCGGACCTCCAGGCGCAACTCGGCCGCGGTCGTCTCGATCCGGACGGTGCAGCGGGTCGGAGCGGCATGGGTCAGCACATTGGTGAGCGCCTCCTGCACGATGCGATAGCCCGCCAGGCCGATCCCGTCCGGTACCTGGACGTTCGGGTTCATGACAAGGTCGATCCGGACGTCCGCTTGCTCGGCCCGCCGTACGAGTGCCGGAAGGTCGGACAGGCCGGGTGCCGGGTCCAGATCGGCCGGTTCGCCGTCCGGAGGAACACGCAGGACACGCAGGATGCCGCGCATCTCCGTCATGGCCTCCCTGCTGACGGTCTCGATCACCTTGAGCGCGTCGTGCGCCTCCTCGGGACGGGACGCGAGGAGATGGTTGGCGATGCTCGCCTTGACGGTGATGAGCCCCATGCTGTGGGTGACGACGTCGTGGAGTTCGCGGGCGATCCGCAGGCGTTCGCGGTGCACGGCCTGCTCCTCGCGCCGTGCGGCCTCCACCCGCGCCAGCGTCCGCCGTCCTCGTACCGCGAAGCCGGCGGTCCACACCGCCCCGAGGATCGCGGCGCCGACCACGAGGAACCCCGCCCCGTTCTGCCACGAACGGGGCGACCCCGCGACGATTCCGGCCAGCACGACCGCCGCGCAGAACACGGCCACCGCGGGTGTCGGGACCAGGCGCTGCGACGAGGTCGTCAGCGCCAGGGGATACAGCGCGAAAGCCGCGGCGACGAAGGGGTCGACGGCGATCCCGAGAACCACCTGGAACAAGGTGGCGGCCAACACGAGGACGAACACCTGACGGGGCCACCGCCGACGGACCACGAGCGGGACCCCCGCCGCCGCGACCAGCGCGCACCGGGCCCAGAGGGGCACCCGTGCCGCACCACCCCCACCGGCGATCACGATCGGTACGAGGAACGTGAGATACGCGAGTGAGGCCGCCGCGTCCAGTCCGATCAACTGGCGGTGGCCGAGCCGCTGCGGGAACCGTACGGTCAGGTCAGAGATCGACACCCGGTCCAGGGTAGATCCAGCCCGTCGGGGACCGCATCGGACCGAGGACATACGACCAGGGTCGGATCCCCGGTCGTTCCGTGGACCGCGGTCCGATGCGCCGTGCGCAGGGCCGGGACAGTCTGGTCGACATGATCGAAGTGCAGGATCTGACGAAGCGGTACGGGACGGCCCTCGCCGTCGACCGGCTCTCCTTCCGGGCCGAACCCGGGCGCGTCACGGGCTTCCTCGGCCCGAACGGTGCCGGGAAGTCGACGACGATGCGGGCCATGGTCGGGCTGCACCGCCCCGACGGCGGACAGGTGTTGCTGAACGGACGCCGGTACGGCGAACTGCGCGATCCGCTGCGGACGGTGGGCGCGATGCTGGAGGCCAGGGCCGCGCACCCTGGACGCACCGCCTATCACCACCTGCTGTGTGTCGCCGAGAGCAACAGGCTGCCCAGACGCCGGGTGGACGAGGTGCTCGCCCAGACCGGTCTGGACAGCGCCGCAGGCCGGCGTACCGGCGGATTCTCGCTCGGCATGGGGCAGCGACTCGGCATCGCGACCGCGCTGCTCGGCGAACCGGACATCGTCCTGTTCGACGAGCCGGTCAACGGTCTGGACCCGGACGGCGTGCGCTGGATCCGTACGCTGGTCAGGGAGTTGGCCGCCGAGGGACGCACCGTGTTCATGTCTAGTGCCGCGGCAGGCAACGTTTGCCCGTCAAGGAGCGGCGTCCGGTGCGTGCTCTCGGTGTGCCGGCCGGAAGTCCTCGTACTGGACGTA
>NZ_JBFAKW010000067.1:0-52811 GCF_040655955.1 Streptomyces sp. NPDC050263
TCCTCGTACTGGACGTACTTGGGCTTTCGGCCGGTGCGGCGAGAGTGCGTGCCGGGCGTCGCGACGGGGCGAACGTTGCCTGCCGCGGCACTAGTTTTTACAGTGGCGGAGGGTTTGCCGATGTCTGCGTCCTCGAAGTTGCCCCCCTTCGACCCCGCCGACCCCCTCGGTCTCGACGACTTGCTCGAGCCCGAGGACAGGGCCGTCCGGGACACCGTGCGGGCCTGGGCCGCGGATCGGGTGCTGCCGCACGTCGCCGAGTGGTACGAGCGCGGCGAGCTGCCGGTCATCCGGGAGCTCGCCCTTGAACTCGGCGGGATCGGTGCGCTCGGGATGTCGCTCAGCGGCTACGGATGCGCGGGCGCGAGCGCCGTGCAGTACGGGCTCGCCTGTCTCGAACTCGAGGCCGCCGACTCCGGGATCCGGTCCCTCGTCTCCGTGCAGGGGTCCCTCGCCATGTACGCCGTCCACCGCTTCGGCAGCGAGGAGCAGAAGCAGGCCTGGCTGCCGGGGATGGCCGCCGGCGAGGTCATCGGGTGCTTCGGGCTCACCGAACCCGACCACGGGTCCGACCCGGCCGCCATGCGGACGTACGCCAAGCGCGACGGCTCCGACTGGGTGCTCAACGGGCGCAAGATGTGGATCACCAACGGGTCGGTCGCCGGGGTGGCCGTCGTCTGGGCGCGGAGCGAGGACGGGATCCGGGGGTTCGTCGTCCCTACCGACAGCCCTGGGTTCTCCGCCCCGGAGATCAAGCACAAGTGGTCCCTGCGGGCCAGCGTGACCAGTGAACTCGTGCTCGACGACGTGCGGCTGCCCGCCGACGCCGTGCTGCCGGAGGTCACCGGGCTGCGCGGGCCGCTCAGCTGCCTGTCGCACGCCCGCTACGGCATCGTGTGGGGCGCGATGGGCGCGGCGCGGTCGTGTTTCGAGACCGCCGTCGAGTACGCGAAGACCCGGGAGCAGTTCGGGCGGCCCATCGGGGGCTTCCAGCTCACCCAGGCCAAGCTCGCCGACATGGCGGTCGAACTGCACAAGGGGATTCTGCTCGCCCATCATCTGGGGCGGCGGATGGACGCCGGCCGCCTGCGTCCCGAGCAGGTCAGCTTCGGCAAGCTCAACAACGTACGGGAAGCGATCGAGATCTGCCGGACCGCCCGCACGATCCTCGGGGCCAACGGGATCTCGCTCGAGTACCCCGTCATGCGGCACGCGACCAACCTGGAGTCGGTCCTCACCTATGAAGGCACCGTCGAGATGCACCAGCTCGTGCTGGGCAAGGCGCTCACCGGACTCGACGCCTTCCGCTGACCCCCGGAGGGGGCAGGGCCGGCGAGCGGCCCTGCCTCAGCTCTGGTTGAAGAAACCGTCCGCCCGACGCCCGGACGGGTCGCCGTTCACGATCTCCGTGTTGGCGGGGGTCAGCAGGAACACCCGGGTGGACACCCGCTCGATCGAACCCCGCAGGCCGAAGATCAGCCCGGCCGCGAAGTCGACGACGCGCTTGGCGTCGCCGGCCTCCATGGCCGTGAGGTTCACGATGACCGGCACGCCTTCGCGGAACAGCTCACCGATCGCCCGCGCGTCCCGGAAGCTGTCCGGGGTCACGGTGCCGATCCGTCGGCCCTTCTCCTCGGCCGTGTCCGCGGCGACCTTGACGCGGGGGTCGGTGACCCAGGCCTCTCCGGAGTCGGTCCCCTCGGAATAGTCGTCGTCGTAGTAACGCTCGTCATCGTTGTCGTCGACGAGGCCAAGCCAGGCACTCGCCTTGCGCACCGATCCCATGGACGCCTCCTCTCACAGCGGTCTTTCTGCTTTCCGCATTCCCCATGGTCGTCCATGATGCGGATGTCGCGCCAAGTGGATAGACGCCGCGCGGGGGGTTTGTGACGGTACTGGTGCACAGCGAATCCGTACAGAGCCCGCGCCCCCCAAGGGTCCTACCGCATACGGCTGCTGACTGTGAGTGAAATATGATTCTTCGTGGCGGATGGGTGACGCTCGGTGCGTCCGGGTGAACCGAGACGTTCACTCCGGCATGACAATCGGTCGATAACATGCGCCAGCTCAATGTCCCAGAGACGACGGGGGTTGTCGTGTTCGGAATCGTCAGGCCGTGCAGTCACCGGCTCGGTGAAGGCCTCAAGACGCAGTGGATGGCGCATCTGTGCGGGCTGTGTCTCGCGCTGCGCCGGGATCACGGGCAGTTCTCGCGGGTCGTCACCAACTACGACGGGCTGCTCATATCGGTTCTGACGGAGGCTCAGGCCGAGCGGATCACGGCCGGCGGGTGGCGGCGCACGGCGGGACCGTGCCCGTTGCGCGGCATGCGCACTGCGTCCGTCGCGCAGGGGGAGGGCGCGCGGCTCGCGGCCGCCGTCTCGCTCGTGCTCGCCTCAGCCAAGGTCCGCGACCACGTCGCCGACGGGGACGGGCTGCTGGCGCGGCGGCCGGTCGCCGTCGCCGCGCGCCGGGTCGCCGCGAGCTGGGGGCGGGCCGGGGAACGCGGCGGGGCCGCCGTCGGATTCGACACCGCCGTCCTCGTCGACGCCGTGGAGCGGCAGGTCGGCATCGAGGCGCTCGCCGGACCGGGCACCTCGCTGCCGGCCGTCACCGAGCCGACCGAGACCGCCACCGCCGCCGCCTTCGCGCACACCGCGGTCCTGGCGGGCCGGGCGGGCAACGCCGCGCCCCTCGCCGAGGTCGGCCGGCTCTTCGGCCGGCTGGCGCATCTGCTGGACGCGGTCGAGGACCGGCAGGCCGACGCGGCGAACGGGGCCTGGAACCCGCTGACGGCCACCGGCACCCCGCTCACCGAGGCCCGGCGGCTCGCCGACGACGCGCTGCACGGCATCCGGCTCGCCCTGAAGGACGCCGTGTTCGTGGACGGCAAGCTGGTGCATCTGCTGCTCGCGCACGAGCTGGAGCGGTCGGTCGACCGGGCGTTCGGGACGCAGAGCTGCGGACACGCGCACGGGCCCGGACCGCAGAGCGGGCCCGGACCGCAGAGCGGGCCCGGACCGCTGGGCGCGTTCGGGCCGCCGACCGGTCCGTACGCCCCGCAGGGCCCGGTGGATCCGAACGCGCCCGCCGCCCCCGGCAACCCCTACGGCAGCCCTTACGGGGGTGAGCCGCCCCGGCCCGACAAGCGCGGCTTCCTGGCCGGCTGCGCGGTCGCGCTCGGGCTGTGCTGCACCTGCAAGGCGTGCTGCGCCGACGAGTTCGAGGGGCCCTGGTCGCGGAAGAAGCGCGAAGGCTGGTGCAGCAACTGCGACTGCAATTGCTGCGACTGCTGTGACGGGTGCGAGTGCTGTGAGTGCTGCTCCTGCTGCGACTGCTCCTGCTGACGGGACGTCACCTGCTGTGTGCGGACGCTTATCGTGCGTGCCGAACGGGCGTCACGATGAGCGGTGAGCACCTCGGGGACGTATCTCCCGGAGAGGATGCGGACACGGATGCTCGAAAGGATCAGTGATCATGCCCGGGCGTTCTGACAAGACCGTGCCGCTCGCCGTGAAGATCGTGGTGAGCGGAGGGCTCGGGGTGGGCAAGACCACCTTCATCGGGGCCGTCTCCGAGATCGAGCCGCTCGACACGGAGGCGGCCATCACCCAGGTGTCGGTCGGGGTCGACTCGCTCGAGGGCGTGGAGTCCAAGACGACGACCACGGTCGCTCTCGACTTCGGCCGGATCAGGATCGATCCGACCATCGCGCTGTATCTGTTCGGCACGCCCGGACAGGGCCGGTTCTCGTTCCTGTGGGACGACCTGGTCGAAGGGGCGCTCGGGACGGTCGTCCTGGTGGACACCCGGCGGATCGAGGAGTGCTTCCCGGCCGTCGACTACTTCGAGACCCGGGGGCAGCCGTTCGTCCTGGCCGTGAACCGGTTCGACGGGGCCGAGCGGTTCGAACTGGCGGACGTCCGGGAGGCGTTGGGGCTGAGCGTCGACGTGCCGGTGCTGGAGTGCGACGCGCGTGAGCGTGACTCCGTGCGGGATGTGCTGGGGGCGTTGATGGACCGGGTGATCGGGTTTCGGGCCGCCGCCAGACGGAAGGCGAAGGCGGTCGGGGTGCGCTGAGCGCCGTGAGGAAGCCGAGCGCCGTAATAAAAGGGGGTGCGAGGGGAGGGGAGTGCGCGCGAGTACGTGAAGGCTGAGCCGGGTGCGGGGGAAGAGCGCGAGAAGGGCGCCCCGGGAGAGCCGGGGGCCGCAGTGGGTCAGCTCAACAGGAACAGGACCACACGCGACCGAAGTCGATGTGGGAGCGGGTGACCAGCCACTGCTGCGGATGCATGGGCCAAGTGGAACAGGTCTCCGGTTATGCGTCAACCGACGTGAGACGTACGGCTCACAGTGTGGACAGCCTTGACGGCGAGGGGAAACGCCGGCGTACTCTCGCCGGAACGGCCCTGCTGAGGGGCTCGGCCGTTTTGGTGCGTGAAGGCGCCCCCGTGTCCAACTCTGCGCTCACGGAGCCTTCGCATGTCTTCCGAAACCCTCACTCCCGAATCCCCTGCCACCCTCGTGATCGTCGGGGGCGGGCCGCGCGGGACCGGTCTCATCGAGCGGATCGCCGCCAACGCGCCCGAGTTGTACGCCGGTTCGGGCCTCGACATCCATCTCGTCGACCCGCACCCACCGGGCGCCGGCCGTATCTGGCGGGCCGCCCAGTCGCCGCTGCTGTGGATGAACTCGCACGCCGAGGACGTCACCATGTTCACCGACGGGACGGTGCAGATGGACGGCCCCGTACGGCCCGGTCCCACCCTGCACGAGTGGGCCGGCCTCGACGGGCGCGCCTTCGCCGACCGGCGGATCCAGGGCGACTATCTGCGCTGGGTGCACGAGCGGGCCGTCGCCGCGCTGCCCCCGGACATCACCGTCCACCACCATCCGCGGCGCGCGCTGCGAGTGAGCGGCTCCCGCGAAGGGCGCCAGCAGGTGTGGCTGGAGGGCCGGGACCGGCCGCTGCCCGCCGACCTCGTCGTTCTCGCCCTCGGCCACCTCGACGCCGAACTCGACGACGAACAAAGCGAGTTGGCGGCCTACGCGCGCGAGCACGGACTCGTCCACCTGCCGCCGGACTTCACCGCCGACAGCGACCTGTCCGCGCTCCCGGGCGGCGAACCCGTCCTGGTGCGCGGCTTCGGGCTCGCCTTCGTCGACCTGATGGCGCTGCTCACCGAGGGGCGCGGCGGACGGTACGAAGGGGACGCCTATGTGCCCTCGGGGCGGGAGCCGGTGCTGTACGTCGGCTCGCGGCGCGGAGTGCCGTACCACTCGAAGATCGGCTACGACTGGACCGGCGAGCGGCCGCCGCTGCCCCGGTTCCTGGGACCTGCCGAGATCGACGGACTGCTCGCGCGGCCCGAGGGCTTCGACTTCGGCAGGGACGTGTGGCCGCTGGTGGAGAAGGAGCTGGGCTTCGCCCACTACCACCGTCTGTTCACCGTCCACGCCGAGCGGACCGCGATCGCCTGGACCGACTTCGAGGAGAAGTACGCGGCCGCGGCCGAGGGGGCCGAGCGCGAGGCGCTGGTGGCGTCCGCCGTGCCCGATCCACGCGACCGGCTCGATCTGACCGCGCTCGACCGGCCGCTGGCCGGGGTGACGTACGAGTCCTTCGAGGAGTTCCAGGAGGGGCTGCGCGGATACGTCGAGGACGATCTGAGCCGCCGTCACGATCCGGCCCACAGCCCTGACCTGGCCGTTTTCCTGGGGCTGCTGTCCGTCTACGGACAACTGGTCCGGCTGGGGAACATCGGCTCCTCGTGGCACGGGTTCTTCAGCTACCTCGCCTCCGGGCCGCCCGGCCCCCGGCTGCGGCAGTTGCTCGCCCTGTCCCGGGCGGGGCTGCTCAGGTTCGTCGGCGCCGACATGGCCGTACGCGCCGAGGACGGGGTGTTCCGGGCGTCCGGTGCGACCGTGCCGGGGTTCTCGGTCGAGGCGCGGGCGCTGGTCGAGGCCCGGCTGCCGGAGCCGACGCTCCGGCACGCCCTCGATCCGCTGCTGCGCGAGCTGCACACCGACGGCGCCGGCGAGACCCCGGACGGGCTGCTGCGGGTGGACCGCGCCGACGGCCGGATCCTGGACCGGGCCGGCCGGCCGCACCCCCGGCGCTTCGCGCTCGGGCCGCACACCGACGGCCGTACGCCCGGGGCGTTCACCCGGCCGCGCACGGGCGGCCCCGCGTTCCGGCAGAACGACGCGACCGCGCGGGCCGCCCTGGTGTTCCTGCGGGACCTGGGCGCCGACGCCGTCGGGTGAGCCGGTCACCTTTGAGAAAGGGTTCTTCCCGATGACCTCTCGATCGACCTCATCGCCCGGCCGGGGCCTGCTGCACCTGGCCGCCGCCGTCGACCAGCCCGGGGTGCACGACACCGGCCCCTACGTCGAGTTGGCGCGGCTCGCCGAGCGCGGCGGGCTCGACTTCGTGACGCTGGACGACGACACCTTCGCGCGGCCCGGGCCCGGGCCCGACGCGCCGGCCGTGCTGTCCCACGTGGCGCCCGCCACGCACCGCGTCGGACTGGTGCCCACGTTCACCGCCGCCGACGCGGTCGCCGACCTCGACCGGGTCAGCGGAGGCAGGGCCGGATGGCGGATCGACGCTTCCGCGACCGAGGGATCGGCCTGCGCGGCCTCCTCGGTGGAGGGACGCCATCCGGTGCGCGTCGTCGACGTGGTCGAGGGACCGGCCCTGTCCGTCGCCGCGCGCCGGGCCGACGTGGCTCTCGTCCGGGTGGCGGACCGCGCGCAGGCCGGTGCCGTCCGCGACCGGCTGCGCTCCGAGGCGGCCCGGTCGGGACGCGACCCCGACAGCCTGCGGGTCCTGCTGAGTCTGCTGATCGACCTCGGCGACGGCGAGCACGCCGCCGAACGCGGCCACGGCGGAGGCGGCCCCCGGCAGACCGCACAGGGCCCGCTCTACCGGGGCGGCCCCGTCGACCTCGCCGACCTGATCGCGTCCTGGCGCCAGGACGGCGCCGCCGACGGCTTCCACCTCATCCCCGTGGAACCGCGCCGCGACCTGGAACGGCTGGTCAACGGCACGGTGGCACTGCTTCAGCACCGCGGCCTGTTCCGCACCTTCTACCCGGGCAGCACCCTCCGCGAGCACCTGGGGCTGCCCCGGCCCGTCGACCGCCCGGCGATCCGGACGGTCGACTTCCGGACACCCCCGGGGCCCGGGTGACGGAAGAGGACGGCACCGCACTCCGGCGCACCCGACGCGGACGGATGCACGGCCGTCGACCTCCACCGTGCCGTACTGCCTCCGTGCGCCTTTGCCGACGGTTTCGGCTGCGCCGGGCCGTCGTCGGGGAACACATGTCACGTGGCGGTCGAGGCAGGGGAGCGCAACCTGGTCTGAGCTGGGGCAAGAGGTCTGCAAGAGGGTTCAACTCACGCAGTTCGATCGACGTCTGACGGCCGAAAGGCGCTCTTGCGCCGACCGGCCGTTCGGCCGAATACTCCCCCTCAGCGCTTGTCAGGGTCACGGCGTGTCCGATTTTTCCGGGCGAACGTCGGTCCTGGCTGCGCCTCACGGGCCCCGACCCCACACGACGGGCCCCCGACTTCCCCTGGGAGGGAACGAAACGTGAGGATCAAGCGCACCACCCCCACCACCCCCATGAGCGGTATCTCGAGACGGATGCGGCTGACCGCGGTCGCCACCGGACTCGTGGCCGCCGCCGCCATCGCGATCCCCAACGCGAGCGCGGCGGACAACGCCACCTTCAGCACCGCCCAGCTGAAGAGCGCCAGCAGCTCGGTGCTCCAGGCGGACATCGCGGGCACCGCCTGGGCGGTCGACGCCAAGACCAACCGCGTCGTGGTCACCGTCGACAGCACGGTCTCGCAGGCCGAGATCGCGCAGATCAAGGAGCGGGCCGGCAGCAACGCCGACGCGCTCACGATCAAGCACACGCCGGGCAAGTTCAACAAGCTGATCACCGGCGGCGACGCCATCTACGGCGGCGGCTACCGCTGCTCGCTCGGCTTCAACGTCGTCAGCGGCAGCACCTACTACTTCCTCACCGCCGGCCACTGCGGCGAGGTCGCGTCGACCTGGTACTCCAACTCCGGGCAGACGACCACGCTCGGCACGAACGTCAGCTACAGCTTCCCGACCAACGACTACGCGCTGGTCCGCTACACCAACACCTCGGTCACCAAGACCGGCGGTGCGGGCAACACGGACATCACCAGCTCGGGCACGCCCAGCGTCGGCACCACGGTCTACCGTGACGGCTCGACCACCGGCATCCACAGCGGCCGGGTCACCGCGCTGAACGCGACCGTGAACTACGGCAGCGGCGACATCGTCTACGGCATGATCCAGACCAACGTCTGCGCCGAGGGCGGCGACTCCGGCGGTCCGCTGTACTCGACCAGCGGCATCGCCTACGGTCTGACCTCGGGCGGCAGCGGCAACTGCACCTCCGGCGGCACGACCTTCTTCCAGCCGGTGGCGGAGGCCCTGAGCGCGTACGGGGTGAGCGTCTTCTAGGCCCGTCCCGGCCCCGCACCACGAGCTCTCGCACCACGAGCCCCCGCGCGTGAACCGGCGTGCGGGGGCTCGCTCTTGCCCGGAACCCGGAGTTACCGTCGTGGTACGGCAAGTGCTGCGGGAACTTCGGGAAGCGTTTCGGACCCTTGGGGGCCGGCATGGTCGAGGAACTGTTGGCGGCGGGAGTCACGCTCGTGGCCGCCGGGGCGGTGTACGTGACGGCGGCGGCGCGGGTCGTCAAACAGTACGAGCGGGGCGTGGTCTTCCGGCTCGGGAAACTCCGGCCCGAGGTGCGCGAGCCGGGACTGACCCTGATCGTTCCGGGCATCGACCGGCTCCGGAAGGTCAACATGCAGATCGTCACGATGCCGGTGCCGGGGCAGGAGGGCATCACCCGGGACAACGTCACCGTGCGGGTGGACGCCGTCGTCTACTTCAAGGTGACCGCGCCGGCCGAGGCGATCGTGCGGGTGGAGGACTACCGGTTCGCCGTCTCGCAGATGGCGCAGACCTCCCTGCGGTCCATCATCGGCAAGAGCGAGCTGGACGATCTGCTGTCCGACCGCGAAAAGCTCAACCAGGGGCTGGAGTTGATGATCGACAGCCCGGCCGTGGAGTGGGGCGTCACGATCGACCGGGTCGAGATCAAGGACGTCTCCCTGCCGGAGACGATGAAGCGGTCCATGGCCCGGCAGGCCGAGGCCGACCGTGAGCGGCGGGCCAGGGTCATCAACGCCGACGCCGAACTCCAGGCGTCGAAGAAGCTCGCGGAGGCGGCGAAGGAGATGTCCGAGCAGCCCGCCGCGCTCCAACTGCGGCTGCTCCAGACGGTGGTGGCGGTCGCCGCCGAGAAGAACTCCACGCTGGTGCTGCCGTTCCCGGTGGAACTGCTGAGGTTCCTGGAACGGGCCCAGCAACCGCCCGCGGCAACCCCCGCGGCCGCGGTGCCCGCGCCCGAGGCGAAGCCGACCGAGGAGTAGGGCGGGTCCGCGCGATTTTGCGTATGCACAGCATCGCTGTCCGGACAAGGTGGTGAAGAAGCGGAGGGCGCGCGGTGCCCACCCTGTGCGCTTCCTGAAGGCGACCTTGTGTGCTCCCTGTGCGGTTCGGAAGAGTGAGCGCCCGTCAACCAGGGCAAGTCCCGGCCTTCCGGCCCGCCGCGGTCCCCACGGCCGCCGGGCCGACCCCCACAGGAGGACACGAGTTGAAGCACCGACGCATACCCGAGCGGCGGGCGGTCATGACGGGCGCGGGTGTCGCCGCGCTCGTCGCGGCCGGAGTCACCTTCCAGACTGCGAACGCCAGCGAGTCCGCGAGGACCCCGCAGCCGACCACCCTCTCGGCCCTCGCGGCCGGACAGCTCGCCTCGACGCTCGGCGAGGATCTCGGCGCCGACGCGGCGGGCACGTACTACGACGCGAAGAGCAGGAGTCTCGTGGTGAACGTCCTCGACGAGACGGCCGCGAAGACCGTCGAGGCGGCCGGCGCCGAGGCCAGACTCGTCGAGAACTCCCTCGCCGAACTGACCGGCGCCCATGCCACGCTCAAGGCGGACGCGACCATCCCGGGCACCGCGTGGGTGACCGACCTGACGGCCAACAAGGTCGTCGTCACCGCCGACCGCACCGTCTCCGACGCCGAGTGGGCCAAGCTCTCCAAGGTCGTCGACGGGCTCGGCGGCACGGCCGAACTCCAGCGCACCAAGGGGGAGTTCAAGCCCTTCATCGCCGGCGGCGACGCCATCGCCGGCGGCGGCGGGCGCTGCTCGCTCGGCTTCAACGTGGTCAAGGGCGGCGAGCCGTACTTCCTGACCGCCGGGCACTGCACCGAGGCCGTCTCCACCTGGTCGGACTCCTCCGGCGCCGAGATCGGCGTCAACGAGGTCTCCAGCTTCCCGGGCGACGACTACGGCCTCGTCAAGTACACCGCCGACGTCGACCACCCGAGCGAGGTCGACCTCTACAACGGCTCCGCGCAGGCGATCACCGGCGCCGCGCAGGCCACCGTCGGCATGAAGGTCACCCGCAGCGGCTCGACCACCCAGGTGCACTCCGGCACGGTCACCGGCCTGGACGCCACCGTGAACTACGGCAACGGCGACATCGTCAACGGCCTCATCCAGACCGACGTCTGCGCCGAGCCCGGCGACAGCGGCGGCTCCCTCTTCTCGGGCAGCAGCGCCGTGGGCCTGACCTCGGGCGGCAGCGGCGACTGCGCCTCCGGCGGGGAGACGTTCTTCCAGCCGGTCACGGAGGCGCTGTCGGCCACGGGAACGCAGATCGGCTGACCCGCCCGGCACCTGTGGAGGTCCCGCCCCGCGTGTGAGGGGCGGGACCTCATGCGTGCGCTACGGGGCGGTCGCGGGGGCGTCGGCGCCGGTGCTCTGTGTCATGTCCCCACGGTCCGGGGCGTCGGGTGTTTCCGCAGGTGGGAGGCGTCCGAACGGTCGTCGTACATATGTTCGAGATTTGGTCTATGGTGGGGGTGGGTCAGTAGGGAACTGATGTTCGATATCGGAGGTGCGGTGGATGCCGGGGTTCACGCATCTGCACACCGTCTCCGGGTTCTCCCTGCGCTACGGCGCCTCGCACCCGGACCGGCTGGCCGCACGCGCCTCGGAGCGGGGCATGGACGCCCTCGCCCTCACCGACCGCGACACCCTCGCCGGCACGGTCCGCTTCGCCAAGGCCTGCGCGAAGGAGGGCGTGCGCCCGCTGTTCGGGGTGGATCTGGCGGTGGCGGCGCCGCCGCGGGAGGGGAGCGACGTACGGCGGGACCGCCGCCGCACCCCCGTGCGCGGCGGCGTCTTCGTCGACGAGTCGACGCCCCGCGTCACCTTCCTCGCCCGCGACGGCGCCCGGGGCTGGGCCGACCTGTGCCGGATCGTCACGGCCGCGCACGCGGACGGGGCGGACATCCCGGTGCTGCCCTGGACCGGAAACCACGGGGGCGGCCTGACGGTCCTGCTCGGCCCCGCCTCCGACGTCGGCCGCGCGCTCGCCGCGGGCCGGCCGGACCGCGCCGCGCGGCTCCTCGCCCCCTGGCGGGAGGTGTACGGCGACGCCCTGCGGCTGGAGGCCGTCTGGCACGGGCGCACCGGCACCGGCCCCGGCTCCCTGCGGCTGGCCGCCCGTACCGTCGGCTTCGCCGCCGAACAGCGGATCCGGCCCGTGCTCAGCAACGCCGTCCGGTACGCCGACCCCGGCCAGGGCCCGGTCGCGGACATCCTGGACGCCGCCCGCCGGCTCGTCCCCGTCGACCCGGCCAAGGAACTGGACTCGGGCGAGGCCTGGCTCAAGGGCGCGGACGTCATGCTCGGGGCGGCCGAGCGGATCGTGGAGGCCGCCGGCTTCCGGCGCGCCGCCGCCCACCACCTGCTGGAGCAGACCCGGACGGCCGCCGCCGAATGCCTGGTCGACCCCGAGGACGACCTCGGCATGGGCGCCGTCCACTTCCCCGAGCCGCACCTCGTCGGCGCCGGCCGCCGCACCGCCCAGCGGGCGCTGGCCTCACGGGCGACGGCGGGGATGGTGCTGCGCGGCTACGACCGCTCCGCACGCGCGCGCCACTACTGGGAGCGGATGCACCGCGAACTCGACATCATCGCCCACCACGGCTTCGCCTCCTACTTCCTGACGGTCGCTCAGGTCGTGGACGACGTGAGGGACATGGACATCCGGGTCGCCGCGCGCGGCTCGGGCGCGGGGTCCCTCGTCAACCACCTCCTCGGCATCGCCCACGCCGACCCCGTCGAGCACGGGCTGCTGATGGAGCGCTTCCTGTCCAAGGAACGGGTGGTGCTGCCCGACATCGACATCGACGTGGAGTCCGCGCGCCGGCTGGAGGTCTACCGCGCGATCATCGGCCGCTTCGGCGCCGAGCGGGTCGCGACGGTCGCGATGCCGGAGACGTACCGTGTCCGCCACGCCGTCCGGGACGTCGGCGCGGCCCTGTCCATGGACCCCGCCGAGATCGACCGCGTCGCCAAGTCCTTCCCGCACATCCGGGCGCGCGATGCCCGGGCGGCCCTGGCGGAGCTGCCCGAACTGCGTGCGCTGGCAGGGGAGAAGGAGCGGTACGGGCGGCTGTGGGAACTGGTCGAGGCCCTCGACGCCCTCCCGCGCGGAGTCGCCATGCATCCGTGCGGGGTCCTGCTCTCCGACGCCTCCCTGCTCTCCCGCACGCCGGTCGTGCCGAGCAGCGGCGAGGGGTTCCCCATGGCCCAGTTCGACAAGGACGACGTCGAGGACCTCGGGCTGCTCAAACTGGACGTGCTGGGCGTGCGGATGCAGTCGGCGATGGCGCACGCGGTGGCGGAGGTGGCGCGGGCGACGGGCGAGCGGATCGACCTGGACGCGGTCGAGGGCGGCGATCCGGCGACGTACCGGCTCATCCGTTCCGCCGAGACGCTGGGCTGTTTCCAGATCGAGTCGCCCGGTCAGCGGGACCTGGTGGGGCGGTTGCAGCCGGCTGCCTTCCACGACCTGGTCGTGGACATCTCCCTCTTCCGGCCGGGGCCGGTCGCCGCCGACATGGTGCGGCCGTTCATCGAGGCGCGGCACGGGCGGGCGCCGATCCGGTATCCGCACCCGGACCTGGAGGAGCCGCTGCGGGACACGTACGGGGTCGTCGTCTTCCACGAGCAGATCATCGACATCGTCGCGATCATGACCGGCTGCGGACGCGGCGAGGCGGACCGGGTGCGGCGCGGGCTGTCCGACCCGGAGTCGCAGGGGCGGATCAGGGTGTGGTTCGCGCAGCACGCGGCGGCGAGAGGATATGGGGCAGAAACGATTCAGCGGACCTGGGAGATCGTCGAGGCCTTCGGCTCGTACGGCTTCTGCAAGGCGCACGCGGTCGCGTTCGCCGTCCCGACGTACCAGTCGGCGTGGCTGAAGGCGCACCACCCGGCCGCCTTCTACGCCGGGCTGCTCACGCACGACCCCGGGATGTATCCGAAGCGGCTGCTGCTGGCGGACGCGCGGCGTCGCGGGGTGCCGATCCTGCCGTTGGACGTGAACCGGTCGGGGGTCGCCCACCGTATCGAACTGGTGCCTGAATCCGGGGTCTGGGGGCTGCGGTTGGCCCTCTCCGACGTGCACGGCATCAGCGAGGCCGAGGCGGCGCGGGTCGCGGACGGACAGCCGTACGCCTCGCTGCTCGACTTCTGGGAACGGGCGCGGCCGAGCCGTCCGCTCGCCGGGCGGCTCGCGCAGGTCGGCGGATTGGACGCCTTCGGTGCCAACCGGCGTGACCTGCAACTGCACTTGACCGAGCTGCACCGGGGGGCGCGGGGTGCGGGCGGCGGCCAACTCCCCCTGGCGGGCGGGCGGCAGACGGCTCCCGCCGGGTTGCCGGACCTGTCCTCCGCCGAGCGGCTCAGCGCCGAGCTGGGCGTGCTCTCCATGGACGCCTCGCGCAATCTGATGGACGACCACCGGGCCTTCCTCGACGAGCTGGGCGTGGTCTCGGCACGACGGCTGCGGGACGCCCGGCACGGGGAGACGGTGCTGGTCGCGGGTGCCAAGGCGGCCACCCAGACCCCGCCGATCCGGTCCGGCAAGCGGGTCATCTTCAGCACCCTGGACGACGGCACGGGCCTGGTCGACCTCGCCTTCTTCGACGACTCCCACGACGCCTGCGCCCACACCGTCTTCCACTCCTGGCTGCTGCTGGTGCGCGGGGTGGTGCAGCGGCGCGGCCCGCGCAGCCTCAGCGTGGTGGGCGCGGCGGCCTGGAACCTCGCCGAACTCGTCGAACTGCGCACCGAGGGCGGCCTCGACGAGGTGGCGACCCACCTTGCGCAACCGACCCGGGAGACGGCGCCCGCGGAGGCGCCCGCACTTGTGGCGGAGGGGGACGGTGAGCGGGCGGGGAGCGGTGCCCGGGCGGCGAGCGGGGATCGGACAGGCGGCGGTGGCCGGGTGGGGAGCGGCGGTCCGTCGGGGAGCGGTGGTCGGGCCGGGGGCAGTGATCCGGCGGGTAGCGGGGATCGGGTGGGCGACGGCGGTCGGGCCCGGGACGGTGACCAGGTGGGGGACCGTGGCCGGGCCGGGGGCGGCGATCCGGCGGGGAGTGGGGATCGGGTGGGCGACGGCGGTCGGGCCCGGGACGGTGACCAGGTGGGGGACCGTGGCCGGGCCGGGGGCAGTGATCCGGCGGGGAGTGGGGATCGGGTGGGCGACGGTGGTCGGGTGGGGCGGGGGGAATCGGGCAGGGGCAGGCGGATTCGGCTGTCCACCGGATTTGAGCTGCATCCGTGGGCCGATCTGCGGCCTGCGGGGCAGGACGTCTCGCAAGGGCCTTCGAGCGTACGGAAGTTGTGGCACCAGAGTCCGGGGAGTGCGGGATGACCATCCTCTGCGTACGTTTCCAGCTGCCTCCGGCGTCCGAGACGGTGGCGGTCGAGGCCGCCCTGCCGGCGCTGCTCGGGCTGCTCGAGGAGTTCACGCCGGTCGTCGAGGCGCTGCCGCCGGACGGGGCGCTGGCCGATCTCCGGGGCGCCGAACGGTACTTCGGGCGCAGCGCGGTGGAGCTGGCGTCGGTGATCCGGGTGCGGGCGCTCGCACTGCACGGCGTCGACTGTGTGATCGGCGCCGGCCCCGGCCCGCTGTCGGCCCGCATGGCGCTGCGGGCCGCCCGGCCCGGGGTGACCTGCGCGGTCCCCGCGGACGAGGTGCGGGAGTTCCTCGCCGGGCAGCCCGTCGCCGCGCTCCCCGGTGTCGGTACGGCGACCGCCCGCACCCTGGGCGAGTACGGACTCGACACCCTCGGCCGGGTCGCCGCCGCACCCCTGTCCACGCTTCAGCGCCTGATCGGCGTCAAGGCGGGCCGGGAGCTGCACGAGAAGGCGAACGGCGTCGACCGCGGCCGGGTCGTGCCGAACGCCGTGTCGCGGTCCTTGGCCACCGAACGACCCTTCGAGCGCGACGAGTTGGACCCGGACCGGCACCGCCGCGCCCTGCTCTCGGCCGCCGAGGAACTGGGCGCCCGGCTGCGCGCCCTGGAGAAGGTCTGCGGCACCCTGACCCTCACCGTGCGCTATGCCGACTGCTCCAGCACCACCCGCACCCGCACCCTCAAGGAGCCGACCGCGCACTCGGCGGCCCTGACGAGGACGGCGTACGGCCTGTACGAGGCGCTCGGTCTGCAACGCGCCCGGGTCCGCGCGATCGCGCTGCGCGCGGAGGCCCTCGGCCCCGCCGAACAGGCTTCGTACCAGCTCACCTTCGATCCCGTCGAAGAGAAGGTCCGTAGGGTGGAGGAGGTCGCCGACCGGGTGCGGGCGAAGTTCGGGCCGGGGGCGGTGAAGCCGGGAACGCTGGCCGCCTGACGAGGCGCATCAGGGCCGGCAGGGCCAGCAGGGCCGGCAGGATCGGCAGGATCGGCAGGATCAGTTGGCCCACAAGGGGGCGATCCGGGTTCCGTCGGCCAGTTCCGCCTCCAGGCCGATGGACGTGGTGACCCAGGAGAGCGCGGTGTGATCGGTCGGGTTCTCGACGGCCAGGGTCGCACCCGGATTGACGATCACCGTGTCGCCGGCGGTGATCCGCTCGGCGCGGCCGTCGAGCGTGAGGATCAGCTCGCCGACGAGCAGATGGAAGATCTCCTCCCGGCTGACGGTGTGCGCGGGAGCCTTCGTCCCCGCGGGAATCTCACCCCGCCAGGCGCACAACTCCTTGCTGCCGGTGCGGGGAGTGGCGTACGAGACGAAGCGGGCGCCGTGGATCTCATGAGTGACGGCTTCCGACGAGCGGACGACGGGCATGCGGCCCCCTGTGGGACGGTTCCGGAGATGGTCAAGCAGCTTGACCATCCATGACGCTCCTATGGTCAAGCTGCTTGACCGTCACGTCAAGGGTGTTTCAATGCGGACGTGCAGAACTCCGAGGCCCTGGCCCTGTCCGCCGCCCTGCTCGCCGCCGCGGGTGAGCTCACCCAGCGCATCAACGACGGGGTCGTCGCCCGTGGCTTCGAGGTGCGGCCCGCCCACGGCTTCGCCTTCGCCCGGCTCGCCCCGGGCGGCGCGACGGTCAGTGAGCTCGGCGTCCACCTCGGGGTGACCAAGCAGGCGGCGAGTCAGCTCGTCGAGGAGCTCGTGCGCAAGGGGTACGTCGAGCGCCGTCCGCATCCCGACGACGCGCGGGCCCGGCTGATCGTGCTCACCGAGCGGGGCTGGGAGTGCACCCGGGCGGCGGAGGAGGCGGCCGCCGAGGCGGTACGGGCGTGGGTCGATGTGCTGGGGGAGGGTGAAGTGCGAGTGTTGTGCAACCAATTGGCGCGGATCGCACCCTATGGTCCCCTCAGGCCCGCCTGGTGACGGAGCGTATTTTACCGACGCGTAACTTCACACTTCACCTACTCATCCGTAACTTGACGAGTGAACAGCATCCTCGTGATCCGGATCACAGGGCGTAAGGCCATCGCTCCTCCCTTGAGCCGCAAGGAGATCACACGATGCTGCCCTGGAAGCGTCTGCTCGGACCACTCGCCGCACTGCTGCTGGCCGCCACGGCCGCCACCGTCCCCGCCACCGCCGCCCACGCCGAATCCACCGACGCCGCCACCGCCTCGTCGAGCGGCTGGAACGACTACCACTGCAAGCCCTCCGCCGCCCATCCCCGCCCCGTCGTGCTCGTGCACGGCACCTTCGGGAACTCGATCGACAACTGGCTGGCCCTCGCGCCCTATCTGACGGTCCGCGGATACTGCGTCTTCTCCGTCGACTACGGCCAGCTGCCGGGCGTCCCGCTCTTCAACGGCCTCGGCCCCATCGACAAGTCGGCCGGACAGCTCTCCGCCTTCGTCGACAAGGTGCTCTCCGCGACCGGCGCCGCCGAGGCCGACCTCGTCGGCCACTCGCAGGGCGGCATGATGCCGCGCTACTACCTGAAGTTCCTCGGCGGCGCCGCCAAGGTCAACGCGCTGGTCGGCATCGCCCCCGACAACCACGGCACCACGCTGGGCGGACTCGCCAACCTGCTGCCGTACTTCCCCGGCGCCGAGGATCTGCTCTCGACGGCCACCCCCGGTCTCGCCGACCAGATCGCCGGGTCGGCCTTCCTCGCCAAGCTCAACGCGGGCGGCGACACCGTCCCTGGCGTCCGCTACACGGTCATCGCCACCAAGTACGACGAGGTGGTCACCCCCTGGCGCAGCCAGTACCTCAGCGGCGCCGACGTGCACAACGTCCTGCTCCAGGACCTGTGCCCGCTGGACCTCTCCGAGCACGTGGCGATCGGGCTGTTCGACCGGATCGCCTTCCACGAGGTGGCCAACGCGCTCGACCCGGCCCACGCCACCGCCACCACCTGCGCCTCCGCGCTGAGCTGAGCCGCAGGCCGTCCCGCCGGGGCCTGTCCGACCTGAGCCGCCGGTCAGGCCCCGGAGTGCTGCCACGCGGAGGTGTGCCGGAACCAAGAAACCGCGAAATCGCCTGCTGGGGGAGGCCGCCGGCGATCTTTAGGGTCGCCTTAAGGAAGCGCTGAGCCTGGGATCAGGTAGCCGGGACCTGCCCTAGCCTCCAGGTATGACGAGCGACGAGATCCGGCCCGCCGCGGCGGCCGACGTGCAGGCCGTGAAGGCCGTCACGGACGCGGCCTATACGCCCTACATCGAGCGCATCGGGCTCGCGCCGAAGCCCATGGCGGCGGACCACGCGGCGAACGTGGCCGCGGGGAAGGTGTTCGTCACCGGCGATCCGGTCGACGGGCTGGTCGTCGTCGAGGAGTTCGCCGACCATCTGTTCCTCGACAGCATCGCCGTCCACCCCGACGCCCACGGCAGGGGCGTCGGGCGGCGGCTGCTGCACTTCGTGGACGCACACGCGCGTGCGCTCGGCCTGACCGAGGTCAGGCTCTGCACGCACGCGATGATGTGGGAGAACCAGAAGATCTACCCGCGGTACGGCTACGAGTTCGTGGAGCGTCGCATGGACGGGCCGTACGACCGCCTCCACTACCGCAAACGGCTGGCTTGAGCAGGGCCGAGCGCGTCTGGGCAGGGCTGGGCGGGGCCGTCCTCAGCCGTCCGGCCACCAGGTGCGGGCGATGTCCTTGCGCACCTCGGGGCGCCCGGCGGGGCGTTCGTCGGCTTCCTCGCGGATGCGGCGGGAGTCCGTCTTCTTCAGGGGCTTCTGCACGGTCGTGCGGCGCATGGCTGCCTCCTTCAGGAACTACCTGGTTCCGCGATCTCACGGAGGTAGACCCTTTGGGGGAGAGTTCCTCATCGCCCCCCGGTCTGTCAGTGGCGGCTGTCACGATTCGAGTGTCAGTGGTGGGTGTCACTCTTGGGCACATGACGAAAAAGGGTGATGAACCGACTCCGCCGAGTGTCGACTGGGACGCGGCGGCGGCCGCTTTCGACGAGGAGCCGGACCACGGCCTGCGCGACCCCGCAGTGCGCGCGGCCTGGGCCCGGCGGCTGCGGACGTGGCTCCCGGAGCGCGGCTGTGACGTCCTGGACCTCGGCTGCGGCACCGGCAGCCTGTCGCTCCTCGCGGCCGAACAGGGACACCAGGTGACGGGCGTCGACCTGTCCCCGGCCATGATCGACCTGGCCCGCGCCAAACTCGCCGGGCGTGACGCGGTGTTCCTCCTCGGTGACGCGGCGGCGCCCCCGGTCGGGGAGGAGCGCTTCGACGCCCTGCTCGTCCGGCATGTGCTGTGGACCCTGCCCGACCCCGCCCGCGTCCTGCGGCACTGGCGCGGCCTGCTGCGCCCGGGAGGGCGGCTCGTGCTGGTCGAGGGCGTGTGGGGGACCGTCACCCCGGTCGGCATACCGGCGGACCGGCTCACCGCCCTGCTGGCCCCGCTGACCGTGCACACGCGCGTGGAGCCGCTGTCGCACGACGCCGGGCTGTGGGGCGGGCCGGTGGCCGACGAGCGGTACGCCGTGGTGGCCACGGTGTGAGGGCCCCTCACCCCGGCCCCTCACCCGGGTCTCTCACCCGGGTCTCTCACGCCAGCAGCGACTCCAGGCCGTCCTCGACGGTGGCGAGCGCCTCCAGTTCGTCGAGGGCGGTCAGCGCGGCGGCGGCGGCCTCGGGGTCCCGTCGCGCCAGCCCGCTCTCCTCGAACTCGTCCTCGTCCAGCCGCAGTACGTCCGTCCCGTCGGCGGAGCGCCACAGGTCCAGGTCGAGATCCTCGACGACCAGCTCGGCGCCGGACAGCGTGGCCGGGCGGGTGACGTCGCAGTACCAGCCCTTCAGCGCGCCCGTCGCGTCGCGGACCTCCTTCACGGCGTACCAGCGGTCCCGCCAGTAGTACTCGGTGAAGACGTCGCCCGCCTCGAACCGTACGAAGCCGAAGTCGCGCACGCCCTCACCGGCCCAGGGGGCGCGCACGACGATCCGGACGCCGTCGTCGGACAGCAGCTCGGCGGCGTAACGGATCTTCGTCCGGCCGCCCTTGACCAGGACGACGTCCACCGAACGCGCCCGCTCAGCCGAGTTCGCGGACATGCCGCACCTCCGTCGCACAGATCTCGTACCCGAACCAGCGGTTGATCGCGAGCATCGGCCCGTTGTCCGCGTCGTTGCCCGTGTACGCCTGCGTGTACCCCGCGGCGCGGGCGCGGTGCAGGGAGTCGTTCTTGACCAGCTTGGCCAGGCCCCGGCCGCGGTGGGTCCGGGCGGTGCCGGTCATGCCCGTGGCGATGGGGGTCCCCCCGCTCGCGCGGAGTCGAGAGTGGGGGAGGCCGGCGTCGCCGGTGTGGACCACGCTGAAGGCGACCGGACGGCCGTCGGCCACGGCGACCGAGGTCAGTTCCAGGTCCAGGTGGGGGTGCTTCCAGTACTCGTCGACCCAGGCCTCGTAGTCCGTGAACTCGGTGTCGATGTCGCCCGGTTCGTCCGAGCCCGCCTCCGCGTCCAGGACGAACAGCGGGCGTGGGTCCTCGGCGAAGTCGGCGGCCGTCCGCAGCTCGACGCCGGGCGGCGGGTCCTGGAGCGGCGGCAGCGCGGTGCGGGCCAGGTCCAGGCGGAGGAAGTGCGCGGAGCGGCTCGGCCGGTAGCCGCGGCGCTCGGCGAAGGCGCGGTTGCCCGGCTCGTCCAGCACCCAGGAGAACAGCTTCGTCGCCCCGTGCGCCGCCAGATGCTCCTCGGCCGCGCGGACCAGCGCGGCGCCCGCGCCGCGTGCGGTGTGCGCCGGGTCCACGTACACGTTCAGGAAGCCCTGGCCGGGCTCCGGGCTGTCATGGGCGAGGCCCGCCTGGGCCGTGCCGACGATCTCGCCGTCCTCGACGGCCACCAGCTTGCGGGCGTGGGCGCCGGGGTGGGTCAAGGAGAGGCTGTGCAGCACGGACGCCGGGCTGAAGAACACATAGGGCAGGGCGACGTGCCGGACCCGGATGAAGCCTTCGACGTCGGCAGCCGTGTCGGGGCGCAGATCGCGCACGATGACGGTCATGGCAGCGCACGCTACGGGCGGGCGGCCCCCGGTTGCCTCCCATTTTCCCGTGCTCCTCTTTCCTGTGCCTCTTTCCCGTGACCTTCCCTGCGCCCCTTCCCCGTGCGTGCGGGACAATCGGTCGGTGACCTTGAAGATCCACATCGATGTCGACGAGAGCGCCGCCCCGTACGAGCAGGTGCGGGCGCAGATCGCCGGGCAGGCACGGTCGGGCGCGCTGCCGGTCGGATACCGGCTGCCGACGGTGCGCGGGCTGGCCGAGTCGCTCGGCCTCGCCGCGAACACCGTCGCCAAGGCGTACCGGGCGCTGGAGGCGGACGGGGTGATCGAGACCCGGGGGCGCAACGGCACGTTCGTCGCAGCGGCGGGCTCGGCGGCCGAGCGGGAGGCCGCGGCAGCCGCGCAGGCCTACGCCGAGCGGGTGCGGCGGCTGGGGCTCACCGAGGAGCAGGCGTCGGCGGCCGCGCGGGACGCCCTGCGGGCGGCCTACGAGGAGTGATCAGCCGCGGGCGGCGAGCGCGCGCGGGGTGCGCGTCACCGTCAGCCCGGCCCGCTCGGCCGTCCTGCCGAACAGCGCCGCGTCGCCCACCGCCGCGCCGCCGGGGTCGTTGTTGAAGTAGGCGTACACGTCACAGCCGTCGGCCCAGGTCGTCGCGATGCGGTCGATCCAGGTCGCCAGGGAGCGGTGGCCGTAGCGCGGCCACGGCTGGGCGCGGCCCTCGTGGAAGCGGACGTATCCCCAGTCGGCGGTCCGCCACAGCGGCGTGCGGGGGCGGGCCTGTCCGTCGGCCCAGCACAGGGCCGCGCCCCGCGACCGGAGGACCTCCCGCACCTCGGGGATCCACCACGAGTCGTGCCGTGGCTCCACCGCCACCCGCGCGCCCGTCGGGAAGCAGGACAGACAGGCGTCCAGGAGTCCGGGATCGGCGTGCAGGGTCGGCGGCAGTTGGAGGAGGACGGGGCCGAGGCGGCTGCCGAGGCCGGCGGCGTGGGTCATCAGCCGGTGCACGGGTTCCTCGGGGTCGTGCAGCCGCTTGATGTGGGTCAGATAGCGGCTCGCCTTCACCGCGACCACGAAGTCCGGCGGGACGCGCTCGGCCCAGGACGCGAAGTTCTCCCGCGACGGCAGCCGGTAGAAGGCGTTGTTGATCTCGACGGTGGCGAACTGTGCCGCGTACTCCTCCAGCCACCGCCGCACGGGCACGTCGGCCGGGTACAGGACGCCCTTCCAGTCCTTGTACTGCCAGCCGGACGTACCGACATACAGCGTCATACCTCCATCAAAACACCCGCACTGCCCGGGAGCCGACTCAGAGGTACAGCCCCGCGTCCGCCCCGCCCCGCGGCTCCGGCAGCGAGGTGGGGGAGACGCCCCGGCGCAGTGCGTACAGCTCGGCCAGGGTGGCGCCCTCGCGGCCGACGCCCTCCTCGGTGCCCAGCCAGTCCACCGCCTCCCGCCGGGTCAGCGGGCCGATCTCGATCCGGGCCAGACAGCGGCCGGGGCGCACGACGGCGGGGTGCAGGCGCTCCAGGTCCTCGTTGGTGGTGACCCCGACCAGCACGTTGCGGCCCTGGCCGAGGAGGCCGTCGGTGAGGTTCAGCAGCCGGGACAGGGCCTGGCCCGCGGTGTGCTTGGCCTCGCCGCGGATCAGCTCGTCGCAGTCCTCCAGGAGCAGCAGCCGCCAGCGGCCCTTGCCCGTGCCGTCCTCCTCGCCGATCGCGATGTCCATCAGATAGCCGACGTCGGAGAAGAGCCGCTCGGGGTCCAGGACGCAGTCCACCTGGCACCACTCCCGCCAGGACCGGGCCAGCGTGCGCAGCGCGGAGGTCTTGCCGGTGCCGGGCGGGCCGTGCAGCAGGAGCAGCCGGCCCGCGATGTCCTGCGGGGTCGTCCCCATCAGGTGGTCCATCGCGTCGGCGACGGGGGCGGTGTAGTTGGTGCGCACCTCGTCCCAGGTGCCCGCGGAGATCTGGCGGGTGGTGCGGTGCGGGCCGCGCCGCGGGGAGACGTACCAGAAGCCCATGGTCACGTTCTCCGGCTGGGGCTCGGGCTCGTCCGCCGCGCCGTCCGTGGCCTCGTCGAGCACCTGTGCGGCCAGTTCGGCGGTGGTCGCCGTGACCGTGACGTCGGCGCCGCGGTTCCAGCGGGAGATCAGCAGCGTCCAGCCGTCGCCCTCGGCCAGGGTGGCGCTGCGGTCCTCGTCGCGAGCGACGCGCAGCACGCGGGCGTGCGCCGGCAGCAGGGTCGCGCCGGAGCGCACGCGGTCGATGTTCGCCGCGTGCGAGTACGGCTGCTCGCCCGTCGCGAAGCGGCCGAGGAACAGCGCGTCGACGACGTCGGACGGGGAGTCGGAGTCGTCGACGGTGAGCCGGATCGGCAGTGCGTCGTGTGGCTGTACGGACATGCCGCCATGATCCGGCACGAGGACGCCCTCTGCACCCGGTTTCCGTAGTGCGCGCGGTGTGTCGGGTGTGTCGCATGTGCCGGCTGTGTCGGTTCGGTCCGGCCTGTCGTGAGTGGCCCCGACGGGCTCCGCCGGGGCCACCCCTCAGACCAGCCGCTGGAGTTGCCGGGTCCTGCGGACCATCGCGTACCCCTTGGTGAGAGCCCGGTCCCGGGCGAACGTGCGGGCGATCGCCCGACCGTCGAGCAGTCGTTCGAACTCCGCGGCGTCCGTGGCCCGTCGTACCGTCACCCGCCGCAGGGCGAACGGCCCCTGGGCGCGGCGGGCGAGGGAGTTGCCCACGGCGAGTGCCTGGGCGAACCCGTGTTCGCGCACCGCGGTCCGCACCCGGCGGCTGGAGTAGCCGTACGGGTAGGCGAACGACAGGGGCAGGGCGCCCAGTTCGCCGGCGACGATGTCCCGGCAGCGGGTCAGCTCGGCGCGCAGCCGGTCGTCGTCGAGCTGGTCGAGCTGTGGGTGGGTGTGGCTGTGGCCGCCGATCTCCACGCCCGCGTCCGCCAGTTCGCGCACCTGCCGCCAGTCCAGCATGGTGTCCAGACCGCCGCCGGTGTCATGGGCGCCCCGGATCCAGCCGGTGGAGACGAACAGGGTGGCCGGGAACCCGTGTCCCGCCAGCGCCGGGAGGGCGTGCCGGTGCACGCCCTCGTAGCCGTCGTCGAAGGTGATCAGGACCGGGCGGCCCGGCAGCGGCCGGCCGGACCGCCAGCGGGCCGCCAGATCGGCGGTGGTCAACGGGGTCAGGCCCCGCTCCGCGATCACCGCCAGCTGTTCGGCGAACGCCTCGGGCGCGACCGAGAGCGTGCGGGTGGCGTCGTTCGGTTCGGCGGCGACCGAGTGGTACATGAGGATCGGCACGCGCGCCTCGGTCATGCGGCCCGCTCCACTTCGTCCACGGTGATCGGCACCACGGCGAACGTCGTCCCCTGCCGCCGCGCCCGCATGCTGCCGACCGCGTACCCGCCGGCCGCGGTCAGCACCCCGGCGACGATCGCGCCCGCCCGCCGGGCTCCGCCGCGCCGGGCCAGCAGTTGGTCGCGCAGTCCGCGCAGGACTCCGGCCGGCAACACCCGGGTGGCGTACCGGCGTTCGGACTCCAGGCCCTTGTCGACGCCGACGCTGCGGGCGACGAGCGCCTTGGACAGGCCTTCGGCGTAGGTGCGCGTGCGGAAGTAGCCGAAGTGCTCGCGCGCTTCGGGCACCTTGTGGTGGATCACCGCGCGGTCGTCCATGAGCAGGATGGCCTCGGGTCTCGCGTGCGTGAGCCGGATGCACAGGTCCGTCTCCTCGCCGCCCATCGGACGCTTGTTGCCGTCACGTCCGATGCCGGTGGCGAAGCCGCCCACGGAGTCGAACGCGGTGCGCCGGAACGAGGCGTTGCCGCCGAGGATGTTGCGCACCCGGACCCGGCCGGGCGGCAGCCCGCGGTAGGAGCAGCCCACCACCCAGTCGAACTCCTCGGGGAACCAGTCGGGCCGCCGGCCGGAGGACCAGACGGGCACCGCCCGGCCGCCCACGGCGAGCACCCGGGGGTCGGAGTACGGGTCGGCGAACCGGCGCAGCCAGTCCCGTTCGGCGACGGCGTCGTCGTCGAGGAAGGCGATGACCTCGCCGTGCGAGGCGGCGATGCCGGTGTTGCGGCCGGCCGACAGTCCGCGCGGGCCCGCGTTGGGCAGCACCCGCACGTCGTCGGTCTCCTTGTACTCGCTGCGCAGCCGGTCCAGGAGGGTCGGGTTGTGGTCGACGACGACCAGGGTCTCCAGGGCCGGGTGGGTCTGGGCCTGCACCGAGGCGACCGCCGCGAGGATGTCCTCCCAGCGGTCCTCGGTGTACACGCAGATGACGACGGAGACGTCGATCGTGCTCAAGACAGCTCTCCCCGGACCGAGTCGAGCATCGGCGAGCGGCGGGTCAGCCGGCGCAGCGCACGCCGGTTGGACCGCTCCTTGAGGATGACCCGCAGCACGCGCAGCCCGTCGCGGACGGCGCGCAGGTTGCTGACGCCGTGGATGCGCAGGTACTCGTGGCTGGGTATCTCCTGCACCTTCAGGCCGGCCTTGACGACCCGGATGTTGATCAGGGTCTCGATCTCGAAGCCGGTGCAGTCCAGCTCGATCTTGTCCAGGCAGTGCCGCCAGAACGCGTTGTAGCCGTAGCACAGGTCGGTGTAGCGGGCGCCGAACTTGCGGTTGACGATGGCGCACAGGACCGCGTTGCCGAGCCGGCGGATGAAGGTCATGTCGTCGGTGCCGCCGCCGTTGGCGAAGCGGGAGCCCTTGGCGAAGTCCGCGCCCGAGACGAGGGCGGAGACAAAGCTGACGATCTCGTTGCCGTCGGCCGAGCCGTCCGCGTCGACCATCACGATGATGTCGCCGGTGCACGCCTCGAAGCCGGTGATCAGGGCGTCGCCCTTGCCTCGGCCCTGCTGGTCGACGACCTTGACGCCGGGCCACAGTTCGCGTGCGACCTCGACGGTGTCGTCGGTGGAGTTGCCGTCGACCAGGACCACTTCGTGGATCCAGGCCGGCAGGGTTTTGAAGACGTACGGAAGGTTCTCGGCCTCGTTCATCGCAGGGATGACCACGCTCACCGGTGGCGCGATGGCCAGGTAAGAGGAGATGGGCCGGTACTTGCCGACGATCGACGGGCTGTCGAGATCCTGGCCCGATGTCGCCGGCTGCAGAACGGAACTCATGAGTCTGTCCCTCTCGTCCGGTGGGCCGCCCGCCCCTGTGGGCGGCCCGAATCCACGTCCGGTTCGAAAGGGGGGTTGGTTTCTCACCCATGGCGGACTGGTTCGCCGCCGCATGCCGGAGTGATCTCCGCGCACACCGGTGAGCTGGCAAAGCTGACCGACTACCGGCGAAAAGACGGCAGCCGACCGCGCGGCACGGCCCGGTCGCCTGAAGTGGCCACCGAGCTCGGCACCCCCCTACCGCGCTCTCGCCCCGGATGCCGTCGCGGTCCCTGAGCCCTCCCCTGGAGCCGTTGTCGACGGTCCGCTGCGAGTGAGATGTATGACGGTATTGATGATTACGCCCGGATGGCAAGCCCTTGGCGGTCCTCTGACGATTTTGTTCGTTTGACCGTTACACAATGGTGTGTCCTGTCGGAGGTGTGAGAAAAAAGCGTTCCCCGGAGGTGTGGGGCCCTCCGGGGAACGGCTGTTTCGGTGCCGCGCAGGCGTTACGGGACGATCTTCAGCAGCCGGTTGGGGGAGCCGGTGCCCGGGCTGGTGACCACGCCGGTGGTGGCGCCTCCGGTCAGGGCCGTGGCGACCTGGGCCGGGGTGGCCGAGGTGTGGCCCGCCAGATAGACCGCCGCCGCGCCCGCGACGTGCGGGGTCGCCATCGACGTCCCCGAGATGGTGTTCGTCGCGGTGTCGCTGGTGTACCAGCCGGCCGTGATGGAGGAGCCGGGGGCGAAGACGTCCAGGACCGAGCCGTAGTTGGAGTAGCTGGCCCTGGCGTCGGTGCTGGTGGTGGCGCCGACAGTGATCGCGCTGGCGACGCGGGCCGGGGAGTACGAGGAGGCGTTGGCCGCGCTGTTGCCCGCCGCGACCGCGTAGGTCACCCCGCTGGCGATGGAGTTGGCGACCGCGGTGTCCAGCGAGGCGGAGGCGGAGCCGCCGAGGGACATGTTGGCGACCGAGGGGCCGGAGTGGTTCGCCGTCACCCAGTCGATGCCCGCGATCACGCCGGCGGTGGTGCCGGAACCGGCGTTGTTCAGCACCCGCACCGCCACGATGTTCGCCTTCTTGGCGACGCCGTAGGTGGAGCCCGCGATCGTGGTGGCCACGTGGGTGCCGTGGCCGTTGCCGTCGGAGGCGGTGGTGTCGCCGTCGACGGCGTCGTAGCCGTAGGCGGCGCGGCCGCTGATCTGGGAGTGGGTGATGCGCACGCCGGTGTCGATGACGTACGCCGTGACGCCGCCGCCCGCGGTGTCCGGGTAGGTGTACGTGCCGGACAGCGGGAGCGCGCTCTGGTCGACGCGGTCCAGGCCCCAGGGGGCGCTCGACTGCGTGGTGTCGGCCAGTCGGACGGTCTGGTTCTGCTCGACGGCGGCCACCGCCGGGTCCGCGGCCAGTCTCCTCGCCTCGGTGGCGGAGAGGGTGGCGGTGTAGCCGTTCAGCGCGGAGGTGAAGGTCTTCTTCACCGTGCCGCCGTACTCCTCGATGAGGTCCTTGCCGGTCGCCGACGACGCTTTGAAGCCCGCCTGCGACTTCAGGGTGACGATGTAGCTGTCCTTGACGGCGGTGGGGGAGCCGGCCGCGAGCACCGTGCCCTGGGCCGGGGCGGCCTGGGCGGGGAGCGCGGTGAGCCCGCCGACGAGGGCGGCGGCAGCCGCGGCGGCGGCGGCGGTTATCCGGACCTTGTCGCTACGCAGTTGTGCCATGACGAGGGAGTCCTCCTCTGGGCCGCGTACGCCTGGGTGGGGCGCACGCTGTGGGGGAGTGCGCGCGGTTGCGCACACGGCCTCGAACGTCGCGTTCCGTTCTCGACCGAGGTAAAGCTTCCGTCATCTGCGGGCAAAGACAAGGGAGTTGAAAGGTTGTCAACAACATTGACATGTGCACGTAACGAGGTGAGCGAAAACGGGCACTGAACGATCCCGGTAGGCATCGAAAAGTCTTGGCATGAACACTTCCCGTCAACACGCGTAGTTGCTACCACGGTTGTGGCAGAGATCCTGCTAAAGGGAGGTTCCATGAGACGTTCCCGACTTGTCGCATTCGTCAGCTCACTCCTCCTCGCCGTCGGCGCAGCCCTCACCGGGGCGACCGCGGCACAGGCGTCCCCGCTCGCCGCGACCGGCGGCTACGTGGCGCTCGGCGACTCCTACTCCTCCGGCGTCGGCGCGGGCGGCTACATCAGCTCCAGCGGCGACTGCAAGCGCAGCACCAAGGCGTTCCCGTACCTCTGGAACGCCGCCCACGCACCGGCCTCGTTCACCTTCGCGGCCTGCTCGGGCGCCCGGACGGGTGACGTTCTGGCGAACCAGCTCGGCGGTCTGAACTCCTCCACCGGACTCGTCTCCGTCACCGTCGGCGGCAACGACGCGGGCTTCGCCGACGTCATGACGACCTGCGTCACCGGCTCCGACAGCACCTGCCTGTCCCGCATCGGCACGGCCCGGGCCTACGTCGACTCGACGCTCCCCGGGAAACTCGACACCGTCTACTCGGCGATCAGCGCCAAGGCGCCCAACGCGCACGTGGTCGTCATCGGCTACCCCCGCTTCTACCGGCTCGGCACGGTCTGCCTGGGCCTGTCCGAGACCAAGCGCTCCGCCATCAACAGTGCGGCCGACTACCTCGACACCGCCGTCGCCAAGCGCGCCGCGGCCCACGGGTTCGCCTTCGGCGACGTCCGCACCCCGTTCGCCGGCCATGAGATCTGCTCCGGCAGCTCCTGGCTGCACAGCCTCAACTGGCTGAACATCGGCGAGTCCTACCACCCGACCGCATCCGGTCAGTCGGGTGGCTACCTGCCGGTCCTGAACAGCGCCGCCTGAGCCGTCACTCCGACGGCGAGGAGGAGGGGGAGGCTCCGTCCGGCGGGGCCTCCGTCTCACAAGTGACCGAGAACGGCACCGAGTTGGACGTCACCTTCACCGGATCGCGCACCTCGACGCCGATCGCGTTCTGGTACGTCCCGCTCTCCGCGTACGTCGACAGGATCACCTTGTCCGTCTTGGACCTGCCCCCGCCCGACGGGAACTCGAGCGTCTTCCAGGTCTGCCCGGAGAGCTCGCCGTCCTTCGACACCCAGCGGTAGGACACCGTCGCGGGCAGCTGCCCCACCTTGATCGTCGCGGTGAACGTGGGCGCGTCCTCGTCGGTCGGCGGACAGTCGCCGGAGTAGTCCGTGTTCGCGCCGCTGACGGTGACCGCCACGGTCTGCTCCGGGGCCTTCGAGCTCTCGCTCTCGCTCGGCTCGGGGCTCGACGGCTCGCCGGTCTCCTCGGTCGTCGACGGCTGCGTCTCAGGCGAACTCACGCTGTCCGTACTGCTGTTGGTGACCCCACCGGTACCGGCTCCGCCGCCGTCGTCGCGGTTCAGCAGCCCGTACGTCAGCCCGGCGACCGCCAGCGCCACCGCCACCACGCCCGCGATGAGGACCACGCCCGCACGCCGGTTGCGATCCGGCCGCGACGACGTGGAGGTCGTCGGGGAGCCCGGCGGGGAGCCCGTAGGGGTGGTCGCCCAGGGCTGCTGTGGCTGGGACGGGGTGGGAGTCGGCGGCCCGGGGCGCAGCGGCTCGGCGGGGGTCGCGACCGTCGGCGGATACGGCGTGTACGGCGCGACGCGCGTCGTGTCCGCCCGCGGGTCGCCGCCCGCGGCGATCATCCGCAGATCCTGCTCGGCCCGGTCGGCGGGCAGCCGCTCGGCCGGATCCTTGCGCAGCAGGCCCTCGATGACGGGCGCGAGCGGCCCGGCCCGGTGCGGCGGCGGCAGCTCCTCGTCCACGATCGCGCGCAGTGTGCTCAGCGGAGTGTCGTACCGGAAGGGGGAGTTGCCCTCGACCGCCGCGTACAGCAGCACGCCCAGCGACCACAGGTCCGACTCGGGCCCCGGCGTACGCCCCAGCGCGCGCTCCGGCGCGAGGAACTCGGGGGAGCCGATGACCTCGCCGGTCATGGTCAGCGCCGAGGTGCCCTCGACGGTCGCGATGCCGAAGTCGGTGAGCACCACCCGGCCGTCGTTCGACATCAGCACGTTCGCCGGCTTGACGTCCCGGTGCAGCACCCCGGCCTCGTGCGCCGCCCGCAGCGCGGACAGCACCTCGGCCCCGATGTGCGCGACCCGGGCCGGTTCGAGCGGCCCCTCCGAGTCCAGCAGCTCGGCGAGGGAGATCCCGCGCACGATCTCCATGACGATCCACGGCCGGCCGTCCTGCTGGGCCACGTCGTACACCGTCACGACGTTCCGGTTCGCGACCCGGGCCGCGGCCCAGGCCTCGCGCTCCAGACGGGCGTACATCCGCTCGACGTCCGAGGTCGGCAGCCCCGCCGGGGCGCGCACCTCCTTGATGGCCACCTCGCGGTGCAGCACCTCGTCACGGGCTCGCCAGACGACGCCCATACCGCCCTCGCCGAGCGGGGTCAGCAGCCGGTAGCGGCCCGCGATCAGACGTTCACTGCCCGGTTCTTCGGACACCGCGCCCCCATTTCGCTCTTCGTATCCGGGCGAAAACCTCCGCAACCCCACAAACGTAGCTCAGCCGAGTACGGATGCGGCCCCCTTGAGCACGAGTCCCGCGCCGAGGGCCACGACGAGGAACGCCGACCACAGGGGCACATTGCGCCGGACGAGCGTCACTGCCGGGTGGGTCGTCCAGCGCGGCTGACGGTCCAGCAGGCGGGTCGCCTGCGTGCCCAGCCTGACGACGGCGAACCCGGCGGCGGTGAGGGTCAGCGCGAGCCCGACGCCGTACGCGACGACGAGCAGCAGCCCGAACCAGGCCTGCCCGAGGGCGGCGGCGCCGACCAGGACGACCACGGCGGACGGACTGGGGACCATGCCGCCGGCGAAACCGAGCAGGATCGTGCCGCGCAGCGTGGGGGCGACGGTGTGGGTGTGGGTGCGACCGCCGTGGGTGTGGGTGTGGGTACGGCCGTTGTCGTGGTCGTGGTCGTGGTGATCGTGGTCGTGACTGTGCCCGTGCCCGTGCCCGTGGTCATGGTCGTGGCTGGGGTCGTGGTCGTGATGGGAATGGGTGTGCGGGGTGGGGGCGCCGACCAGGGCGAGTTGACGGTCGGGGGTCTTGGCCGGCTCGTGGGGGTGGTCATGGGGATGAGGGTGCGGGTGCGGGTGGGTGTGGCCGTGCGGGGTGTCCGGGCCGCGGCCGCGCCAGGCCCGCAGGGCGAGGGTCGCGCCCGCGAAGAGCACCAGCGCGCCGCTCGCCAGACCCAGCCAGGCGATCACCGAGGGCGCGGCGGCCGAACCGGCGGTCACGAGCAGGCCGAGGGCGACGACGCCCAGCGTGTGCGTGATCGTGACGGAGGCGGCGAGCGGGAGGACGTCCTTCATCCGGGCCTTGCCGCCCCGGGCGGCGGCCGTCGCGGCCATGATGGTCTTGCCGTGGCCCGGCGCGACCGCGTGCATCGCGCCGAGGAAGACGGCGATCAGCAGCGCCAGCGCGGCGAAGCCGACGGTGAGGTCCTGCCGGGCCACCAGGTGGTCCAGGGCCCGGGTCCAGCGGTCGGCGCCGCGCGGCAGCACGGAGGCGGCCGGAGCGTCCCGGTCCTCCTCGACGAGGGCCGCGCCGCCGGGCCGGACCCGCACGGACGCGGTCACGGTGTCCGCGGGGGAGGAGAGCAACTCCTGGGGGTAGCTGGTCAGTTCGCCCGAGACCGACTTCTCCGGCACATCGGAGTCGGTGAGCGTCATCCGGTCGCCGCGCGCGGTGATCTCCCGCCAGCCGGGGCCGGTGGAGGCGCCCTCGCTGTGGAAGCCGACGGTGATCGACTCCTCGTCGGGGAGCGGCGCGGTCAGCCGGCACTCGACGCGCAGGGTGTCGAGCCCGGCCTGACCCGGACGCACCGTGGCCTTGCTCGTGCCCGCCGTGAGGGTGACGGTACGGCCGTCGACGGTGAGCTTGCTGCCGCTCGCGGCCGTCGCGCACCGCTGCCGGGCCCACTCGGTCATCCCGAGCCGTTCGAGGTCCGGCTTGGCCTGGGTCGCCGGGATCTCGGCGAGGTCCTCGACGTGGTCGACGCGGAGCTGTCCGGGAGCGGCGACGAGACCGTCGTAGCGGTTGACGGTGAAGTTGCCGAGGGGGTGCGCGCTCGCGCTGGTGGAAGGAACCAGCACGAGCGCGCAGCCGGCCGTGAACACGGCCGCGCAGGAGGCGAGCAGACGACGGGAAATCACTTGCTCGCCTCCAGCGTCTTGAGTGCCGTACGGGCCGCGCCGGAGCCCAGCGGAGAGAAGCCGGGGTTCAGCTTCAGGGCGGCGGAGAGGTGGGTACGGGCGTCGGCGGGGTGACCGGTGGCCTTCTCGATCACACCGCGGTGGTAGAGGAAGGACGCGTTGCGGTAGCCGGTGGCGGTGGCCTGCCGGGCGTAGGGGAGGGCCTCGGCGTCCTTGCCGTTGACGTGCAGGGCCCAGGCGAGGGCGTCCGCCGTGTGCACGGTGTGCCGGCGGGACCAGTCGTCGCGGGCCGCGCGCAGCGCCGTCGCCTTGTCGCCGTGGTCGGCGGCGGCGAGCGCGGTGTCGAGGTCGGCGTTGACGCCGTTGGCCCGGGCGATGGCCGTCCACGCGTCGACGAGGGCGTACTGGTCCGCGGCCTTCGCCTTGTCGCCCGGGCCGCCCCGGGCCTCGTACAGCTCGCCGAGCTCGACGAGCGGGCCGGGCAGCGGATAGCGGGCGACGATGAGCTCCAACCCCTTGATGGCCTCGGCCTGCCGACCGGAGGCCGCCTGGGCGCGGGCGCGGCCCTCCAGTGCGGGGAGGTAGTTCTCGTCGGCGGCGAGCGCGCGGGCGTAGTGGGTGAGCGCGGTCTCGTAGTCGCCCTGGTTCCAGGCGAGTTGGCCGAGCTGGCCGGCGACGTAGGCGATGTCGCCGGGGGAGGTCGACGAGGCGAGCGCCTTGTCCAGGACCCGGCGGGCGGTGGCGACGTCGCCGCGCAGTTCGTGCACGTACGCGTAGCGGGTGAACACCGGTACGCCCGGGCGTCGGTCGTCGGCCGTGTCGACGGCCGCCTCGGCGTCGTCGTAGCGGCCGAGTTCGACGAGGGCGTCGATGCGGGAGCACAGGGCGCGTTCGTTGTACGGGTTCAGCTTCAGCGCCCGGTCGGCGAGCCGGAGGGCGCCTGCGAAGTCGTGGCGGGCGGCGGCGAGGGCGGCCTGGCCGGCGAGGGCCTGGTCGTTGTCGGAGCGCACGGAGAGGGAGCGCTTCAGGGCCTGCTCGGCCTGCGGGTACCGGGAGGGGTCGCCCTTGGTGCGGGCCTGCTCGACGTAGGCGAGTCCGAGGGTGGCCCAGCCGCCGAAGTCCCGGGGCTGGACGCGGAGATGGGCCTGGAGCGCGGTGATGCTGGAGTCGAGGTCACCGCCGGCGAGCAGTCCGGGGGAGACCGCCGCGGCGTTCACCACGGGCACGTTCTGTCCGTCCCGCACCGCGCCGAGCGCGATCGCCCCGGCGGTGAGTGCCACGGCCAACATGGCGGCACACGCCCCGAGTTGCACCCCACGCCAGCGGCGGCCCGCGGCGCCCACCCGGCGAACGGCGGCGATGCGCTCGTCGTCAGCGTCAGCGGCGGTGTCTGCGTCGGCCGCAGCGGCTTCGGCGTCCGAGTCGGCACCGGATTCCGTGCTCTCGACGTCCGCCCGGGCCGCCGCCCTCGCGGCCTCTGCGACTGCGGCGTCTTCGGCCGCTCCGTCCGCGGCCCCGGCGATCTCCGTGCTCACGCTCCCGGAGGCTTCCGCGTCCGCGGCCTCTGCGGGCTTCGCCGAATCGGCCTGTGGCTCGGTCGCGTGCTGCGTGACGGAGTCGTCCTCGTGTTCCGGCCGGCCGTCGTTCGTCCGCGCGGACATGCCCTCTCCTAGGTCGCCTGGGGTTGATCAGCCTGCTGATGTGAGGGTGGCGCGGCCCGCGCCGTGGGGGATGAGTACGCGGGCCGCGCCAGTCGGTGGGGCAAGGCCGGGGAGCGCAGGATTCTCCCCGGCCCGCTCAGGGGAGGGCCTAGTAGGCCCGCCGCCGCCCGCGCCACCACATCAGGCCGCCGCCGATGAGGAGGATGCCCGCGGCGCCGGCGCCGGCGGACGAGGCGATGAGGGTGGTGTCGCTGGTCGAGCCGGTGAGCGCGTCACCGAGCTGGCTGCGGGTGGCCGCGTCGGTCTTGGCGGTCGCGCCGCGCGAACCCTCGGTGGGCAGGGCCACGTAGGGGAAGGCCTTCTCGAATTCCTTGTCGTTCTTGTCGACCGCGTCGCCCAGGTCGTTCTTCGCGCCGAGCAGTTCGCCCTCGACGACCTGCAGCGAGGCGTCGATCACGTCGTCGGTGAGACGGCGCCCGTTCGGGAAGCCCGCGGTGTCACCGTCGAGGACGCCGAGCCGCTTGGGGCTGGCGGCCGGCTTGATGGAGGTGTTGAGGCGCAGTTCCTCGGACGGCGTCACGTAGGGCGGCTGGTTGAGGTCCTTGACGCCCTTCAGGAACACGTCGACGAGGTCGTTGCGCGGCTCGGCCGGCGCCTTGATCTTGTAGATCGCCTCGATGAGCTTCGGCAGCTCGGGGTTGGTGACGTTCTTCAGGAACTGGGCGTCGTCCTTGGGCTCGGACGCGTTGAACTTGTCCTTGTCCTTGATCGGGTTGACGACCTCGTTGACCAGCGGCATGCCCAGGCGGGAGACCTGCTCGTACTTGCCCTTGGCGTTCTCGCGCTGGGTGGTCGACCAGATGCCGACGATCGGCTGGTGCTCCGACTCCGCGATCATGTCGCTCGGGATCTGAAGCGCGATCGAGTTGACGTTGTAGCCCTTGAGCGTGTCGTTGCCGACCTCGGAGAGGTCGCCGCCGTACAGCAGGTCGAAGACGCGCAGGTCGAGGAAGAACGGGTCGTCGGCCTGGCCCGCGAAGGTCTTGGCGCCGCTGGAGAGCTTGTAGATCGCCTCGTCGCGCAGCTTCTTGTAGTTCGGCATCGAGGCCTTGCCCACGTTGGACGGCGCCACCGGCACATCGTCCGCGAGCTTGGTCTCGTGCTCGACCTTCCCCTTCTTCAACTTGATGAGCTCGAGGTCGTACGTCTGCGTGATGTTCAGGTCGGGGTCGTCCAGGCTCTCGACGACGCCGGTGTTGTAGAGGAAGGTCTTCTTGTTCTTCGTATGCGTCTTGAAGGTGTAGCGGAAGATCAGGTCTTCCTTCGCGTCACCGTTGTTGTCGATGTTGAGGTCGTACTGGGCGTCCTCGGCGAAGGGGAAGAAGTTGGGGCCGCCGGCCGGCTCCTCGAACGGGATCCAGTTGGCGACGATCGTCGTCGTGTCCGCGTGGTCCGGGCTGACGAAGGCGTACAGGTCCGTGTTGTCGTACTGCGGCGTGCCGGAGATGAGAGGGGCCTCACGGTGGCTGGAGGCGTATGCCGCCCCCGGCCCCAGCGTGGCGACGCCGGCGGCTGCGAGCCCTCCGGCGGCCAACGCGCCGCATATAAGGGTCGCGACGCTCTTGCGTCCGTTGCCGCTCGTGGAGATAGCTGTCATGCCGTCCGTCCTCTGTGCCAACTTGCCTGACGGACAGTGATACGGAGCGAAGGGTGGGTTCGGATTGGTCGAAACCAAAAAACTTTTTCTTTCCTGCTCACCCGCGTTTTCGGCCTTCTGATCCGTACCCCCCATCCGGAGGTGTGTTCGTTGCGAATGCCTGGTGTGACGGGGCGGCCCGGCTGCGGCGGCCGCAGAGAGGGGAACCGCATGGAGGCGGACGAGCTGCTGGTGCTCGTGGCGGGAGGCGACCAGCAGGCATTCGAACAGCTCTACGGACTGGTGTCCGGGCCGGTGTTCGGGCTCGTGCGACGGGTCGTCAGGGATCCCGCGCAGTCGGAGGAGGTCGCCCAGGAGGTGCTCCTGGAGGCATGGCGCTCCGCCGGCCGCTTCGACCCGAGCCGGGGCAGCGCCCTCTCCTGGATCCTCACCCTCGCGCACCGGCGCGCCGTCGACCGGGTGCGCAGCGCCCGTGCGGCCGTCGACCGCGAGCAGCGCGAGGCCCGGCGCTACCACGACCCCGCCTTCGACCAGGTGACGGAGGAGGTCGAGGCCGGCCTGGAGCGTGAGTGGGTCCGCCGCTGCCTCGACCGGCTGACGGCGCTTCAGCGCCAGTCCGTCACCCTCGCCTACTACGACGGCTACACCTACCGTGAGGTGGCCGACCGGCTCAAGCTCCCGCTGGGTACGGTGAAGACGCGGATGCGTGACGGGCTCACGCGACTGCGCGACTGCCTGGGAGGTGCCGCATGAGTGTGCTCGGTCTGTTCCGCCGCGAGGACCTGCACTCGCTGGCCGCCCCCTATGCGCTCGACGCGTTGGAGGGCGACGAACGCCGCCGCTTCGAGAAGCACCTGAAGGGCTGCGACCGTTGCGCCGCCGAGGTGCGGGCGATGGCCGAGGACGCCGTCCGGCTCGCCTGGTCCGCCGCCGCCCCGCCGCCGGCCGCGATGCGCGACCGGGTGCTGGCCGCCGTGCAGCGGACTCCGCAGGAGCACGCCCGTGCGCAGGTTCGGGAGCATGAGCCGCAACTGCCGCCGCACGTCTGGGGCGCGCAGCCGCCGCCGGGACGCTCCCGTACGCCCCGCGCGCGCCGCCCGTTCTTCGTGCCGTTCGCGACGGCCACCGCCGCGGCGGCTCTCGTCGTCGCCGGGCTTTTCGCGGTCCAGGCCAACCGGACCCAGGACCAGCTGACCGCGGAGCGCGCCCAGGCGCGTGAGATCGCCCACGTTCTCGCAGCTCCGGACGCGCGGGCGAGCGGTGGGAAGGACGCGCAGGGCAGAAATATCGGAGTGATCGCTTCCGCATCGGAGGGGGAGGCGATCGTCACCTTGAGCGGATACGGCGACCTGCCCACCGGGCAGGTGCATCAGCTGTGGCTCATGCGCCCCAACGCGCAACCACGCTCCCTCGGGCTCTTCGACGGCGCCACGCCTCTGGTCGCGACCGGCCTCGACAAGGCGGCGACATCACTCGCTGTGACCGTCGAGCCCGACGGAGGGTCGCCGCAGCCCACCACGCAGCCGGTTGTCCAACTCACCCTGAAATCGGTTGGATTCGGAGAGTGATCGGAGAGGGGTCGTCAACCCCCTTACGGGGAAGGTGAATCCTGTGAGCTCGATACACGCGTGCCGCGACGGGGCGATAGGGTTACCCTGCCCGGGCCGGGTGGACTCGTACGGGTGGGGAGTGACATGGAACAGATAACGATGCACAGCAGGGCGAGGGTCCCAGCGATCACTTGCGGGAGCAGCGCGACCAGTTCGCGCCTGGACCGCCATCTCTCGGTGCTGGCGGGCCCCGCCATACCGCAGCGGGAGACGGTCGAGGCGACCTCGCTCATGCGGGAGCTGACCGCGCGTGAGCCCGTGCGCGACCACAGCTCGAGGACGGCGCGCATGAGCCGCGTCTCGCTCTTCGCCCCCCTGCGCCGGCTGCGCCGCACGCTGTTCGGCGGCAAGCACTGACCGGCCGGCACGTTTCCGTGTACTGATCCCGCGTTCAGGCGGCCACACCGTCCCGGCGCAGCGCTGCGATCTCGTCGTCCGTCATCCCCACGGCATGCAGCACTGCTTCGGTGTGTTCCCCGAGCGCGGGAACGTCTCCCCACCTGCGTCTCCGCTCCGCCCGGCAGCGTGATGGGGGCAGCACCGCCCGCAGCGGCCCGACCGGCGTCCCCCCGCTGCCGGTGGCCCTCCAGCGGCAGCGGGCCCAGGTTCCTGCCGTGGACGCTCGAGCGGCGCTAGAGCAAGGCGAACTGGCCCTCGGGGCCCTCCTCGTGGTGGTCCAGGACCGTCGCCGGGTGGCGGGCCGCGTCCGGGACCGGGAGGACGCCCGCCGCGCGCAGCTCCGCCGCCGTGACCGGGTCCGTCATCTTCAACTCCGCCTGTCGCTCGCCGACTTCCGCCAGCAGCGCCAACACCGTGATGAGCTCCAGCAGTTCGGAGGTCCACGGCTGCTGCCAGGCCGTCGGGCGGATCGCGGCCAGGGTGCCCGGCTCGGCGTGCTCGGCCGTCCGCGCCGCGAACCACTGCTCCAGCACCCGGCCGCCCGGCCCCGTCCCGAAGTCCCAGGCCTCGGGCGGGACGGGGGAGACGCGGCCCTCGTCCAGGTGCAGGGTCTCCTCGTCCCGGTCGTACAGCAGGGTGAGGGGGCGGGCCGGGAGCGGGGCGCGGACGTAGGGCCGGCGGCCGCCGGGGAGTTTGGGGCGCTCGCCGTGCCGGCGCAGCAGCCACAGGGCGCGGTGGCCCGTCTCGACGCCGCGCGCCCAGAGTTCGGGGTCCCGGGTGAGGGGGACGGTGAGACCGGGGCGGACGGCCGTCAGCGTCCAGGCCAGGAAGTCCACCGGATCGGGGGAGTGGCCCAGGCTGCTGAGAAACGCCGGCAGGCCCGGCGCCAGGTTCGGCTCCCGGCCGCCCGGCCGCCGGTACAGCGGGCGGATCCGGCCCGGGCGCAGGAGCGGGAGCAGCGAGGTCGCCAGGAGCGGCCGCCCCGGCGTGTCCGGGGTCTCGACCACGAACACCTGCGCGTCGTCCGCCACCCGCCACAGCTCCGGGCGGGCCGCGTCGATCAGGCGGTGGTCGGGGATGAGCCACTGTTCGTCGAAGGGCGCCGCCAGCACCCGCACCGGCTCCGGCCCGGGGCCCGAGGCGCGGACCAGCTTCTCCGTGCCGCCGGACCGGCCGGGCAGCTGCCCCACCGCCGTGTGCAGGGTGCGGGAGCGCGTCGGCTCGAACAGGGCCTCGCGATCCGGCCCCTCGGCCTTCATCAGGGCGTCCCACCGGGCTTTCAGGGAAGCCGGATCGGGGTCCGTCGGCCACCCCCGGCCGAGCCGCGGCGGTGCGACGGACCACGGCATGAGGTCCGCCAGCGGCGGAGCGTCGTCGGGCGTCACGCTGGGCATGGTACGACGGCTCGCATCCGGCCGGTCAGGTCGCGTCGAGCGTGACCGTGAAGGAGAAGCGGTCGCCCCGGTAGTGGATGACGGCCGCGTCGAGGACCCGGCCGCCCGTGTCGTAGGTGACGCCGGTGTAGTGCAGGATCGGGCTCAGCAGCGGCACCCGGAGCAGCTGGGCCGTCTCCGGGTCCGCCAGCCGTGCCTCGACGGTGTCCGTGATCCGGCTGATGTCCGCGCCCACGACGTCCCGCAGCACCTTCGTCATGGGCCAGCGCACGAGGTCGTCGGGGTCGATCCGGGCGGCGAGCTCCGGACGGACGTAGTTGCGGGCGTGGTTGGTCGGCTCGCCCGTCTCCTCGTCGCTTCTGAGCCGGTGGTACGTGGCCACCTCGGCCAGATCCGGGAAGTGCTCGGCGACCTCGGCGGGGACGGGCGCCCGGCCGTGGTCGAGGAGCTCCGTCGCCATGCCGGACTGCTGGGCCACGATCGCGTCGACCGAGCCGAGCAGCCGGACCGGGGCGCCGCGCTGCGCGGTCGGCTCGATGAACGTGCCGCGGCGGCGGTGCCGGGTGATCAGCCCCTCGTCCTCCAGCTCCTTCAGCGCCTGTCGCATGGTCAGCACGCTCACCCCGTAGTGCCCCGCCAACTGCTCCTCGGTGGGCAGCCGGAGCGGGTCCCGGGGTGAGCGGCCGAGTATCGAGGCGCGCAGCGACTGCGACACCTGGTACCAGAGCGGCAGCTTGCGGGTGAGGACGATCGAGTCCGGGGCGAAGGAGGTCACGGGGCTATCCGTACCGGTCGGCAACGTTCAGTGCAATGTGCCGTCGGCCGGGGCGGGACCGGCCGGGCGGAAGTGGCGTTCGAGGCCCTGCCACACGTCGTCGTAGCCCTGTTGCAGACAGTCCGCGTCGGCCGCGTGCGGGGTGAGGACGATGGGCCAGCGCGTCTCGAACATGAACGCCAGTCCGTCGTCGATCTTCTGCGGCTTCAGCTCGGCGGCGCTCGCCCGGTCGAACGTCTCCCGGTCGGGGCCGTGCGCGGACATCATGTTGTGCAGCGAGCCGCCGCCCGGCACGAAGCCCTCCGCCTTCGCGTCGTACGCGCCCTCGATCAGGCCCATGTACTCGCTCATCACGTTCCGGTGGAAGTACGGCGGCCGGAAGGTGTCCTCGCCCACCAGCCAGCGCGGGGCGAAGACCACGAAGTCGACGCCGGCCAGGCCCGGGGTGTCGGTCGGGGACGTCAGCACCGTGAAGATCGACGGGTCGGGGTGGTCGTAGGAGACGGTCCCGACGACGTTGAAGCGGCGCAGGTCGTAGACGTACGGCACATGGGTGCCGTGCCAGGCGACCACGTCCAGCGGGGAGTGGTCGTACGTCGTGCCCCAGAGGTGGCCGCAGAACTTGTTGACCACCTGCACCGGGCCCTCGACGTCCTCGTACGCGGCGCGGGGCGCCCGGAAGTCGCGGGGGTTGGCGAGGCCGTTGGCGCCGATCGGGCCGAGGTCGGGGAGACGGAAGGGGGCGCCGTAGTTCTCGCAGACGTAACCGCGGGCTGCGGCGTCCAGCAGGTCGACGCGGAAGCGGACCCCGCGCGGGATCAGCGCCACCTCGCCGGGCTCGGCGTGCAGCAGCCCGAACTCCGTGCGCAGCAGCAGCCCGCCCCGCTCGGGGACGATCAGCAGCTCGCCGTCGGCGTCGCCGAAGACGCGCTCCATGGACGTGTTCGCGTGGTAGAGGTGCACGGCCATGCCGGTGCGCTGGGCGGCGTCGCCGTTGCCGCCCAGCGTCCACAGGCCGGCCAGGAAGTCGGTGCCCGCGGGCGGCTCGGGCAGCGGGTTCCAGCGCAGCCGGTTGGGGTCGGGGACGGTCTGGGCGAAGGGGCCGGTGCGGATCGCGCCGTCCTCGACGCGGGTGAACGCCGGGTGCGCGGCCGACGGGCGGATCCGGTACAGCCATGAGCGGCGGTTGTGCGCGCGCGGCTCGGTGAACGCGGCACCGCTGAGCTGCTCCGCGTAGAGGCCGAGGGGGGCGCGCTGCGGCGAGTTGCGGCCGTCGGGCAGGGCGCCCGGGACGGCCTCCGAGGCGTGCTCGTTCCCGAACCCCGAGAGGTAGGCCAACCCCTCGGCCGTCTTGCGTGCGTCCCCGCTGCTCATGCTCGCCCCGCTCTCTCGGCTCTCGCGCCCTGATCCCTGATCCCTGATCCCTGATCCCTGATTCCTGTGTATCACCGTAGGATTGCGTTTTCCCGGGTGCAAGAGATGCGGCAGTCCTCCTCATGGAGGACGATCAAGACGGCCGGAACCAGACCCCAGGGGGATCCGCGTGTCGGTCGGTTGTTCTACGCTCCCCCGCATGTCGTGGACGCGCGGAAGCCTTGCCGTGGCCGCGGTCTGTGTCCTGCTGCTGACCGGATCCGCGGGCTGTGGCACCAGTGACGCCCATGAGGGGCCGAAGGCGACGACCGAGGCGTCGGTCTCCCCCTCGCCCGTGGGCAAGGTCCTGAAGGACACGGACGGCGAAGGCCGGCATTACCGTGAGGTGGCGAAGAAGGGGGCGCCCGAGGTCGGCGTAGAGGTGGAGCCCGAGGCGGACGGCAGCTGGGACGTCCGTCTGAAGGTGGAGAACTTCCGGTTCACGGCCACCGCCGGGGCGAAGGCGCGGGCGGTCCACGGCGAGGGCATCGCCCGGCTCTTCGTGGACGACCAGCCGGTCGCCGACCTGCGCACCCCGGGCTACCGCATCCCGGCCGGCTACCTCCCGCACGGCACGCACGAGGTCACCGCCCGGCTGTACGCGGACGACGGCACGGTGTGGGCGGTGGACGGCAAGCCGGTGCAGAGCACGGCGGATGTCACGGCGTCGGAGCCCGAGAGTTGAGCGAACCGGGAATCTTTCTCCGTATCCGGGGGCGAGGTTCACCTGGCCGCGGCGGAAAGGCATCATGAAGTCCGTGCCCCAAGCGACATCTCTGCGTCGTGCGCCCGTGCAGCGGCGCAGTGCCGAACGGCTGACCCGGATCCTCGACGCGTGCGCCGACCTGCTGGACGAGGTCGGCTACGACGCCCTGAGCACCCGGGCCGTCGCCGAGCGCGCCGGCGTGCCCATCGGCTCCGTCTACCGGTTCTTCGGCAACAAGCGGCAGATGGCCGACGCGCTCGCGCAGCGCAACCTCGAACGCTACTCCGAGCGGGTCACCGAGCGGCTGAAGGGGGCCCGCCGGGGCGACTGGCGGGCCGCCATGGACGCGGTGCTGGACGAGTACCTGGCCATGAAGCGCACCGCGCCCGGGTTCTCCCTCGTCGACTTCGGCAACCAGATCCCGGTCGGCGCCCGGCACGCCGAGCCCAACCACCGCGTCGCCGACCGGCTCACCGTCCTGCTCTCGGACTATCTCGTCCGTGCGCCCGACGAGGACCTGCGCCGCACCTTCCTGATCGCCGTGGAGACGGCGGACACCCTCGTCCACCTGGCCTTCCGGGTGGATCCGGAGGGCGACGCCAAGGTGATCGACGAGACGCGCGTGCTGCTGCGCTCGTATCTGGCGCGCGTGCTGGACTGAGCGGTCGCCCCGAGACCCTCCCCTCCCTCCGTACCGGTCGGTATGCTCGGGTGCAGTCCGTGCGTCATCGTTGTCGCCGCGTTCCAGGAGGACCCGTGTCCCGCACCGCCCTGCGAATCTGTCCCCTGTGCGAGGCCACCTGCGGGCTGACGCTCACCATCGAGGGGACGAAGGTCACCGGCGCCCGCGGCGACCGGGAGGACGTCTTCAGCAAGGGCTTCATCTGCCCCAAGGGCGCCTCCTTCGGCGCCGTCGACGGAGATCCCGACCGGCTCCGGACGCCCCTCGTGCGCCGGGACGGCGAGCTGCGCGAAGCCACCTGGGAGGAGGCCTTCGACGCCGTGGCCGCCGGGATCCGGCCGGTCGTCGAACGGTACGGGGCGAACGCCGTCGGGATCGTCCTCGGCAATCCCAACGTGCACACCATGGCCGGCGCGCTCTACCCGACCGTCCTGATCGCCGGACTCGGCACCCGCAGCCTCTTCACCGCCTCCACCGTCGACCAGATGCCCAAGCACGTCTCCAGCGGACTGCTCTTCGGCGATGCGAACGCGATCCCCGTGCCGGACCTCGACCACACCGACCATCTCCTTCTCATCGGCGCCAACCCCCTGGAATCCAACGGGAGCCTGTGCACCGCCCCCGACTTCCCCGGCAAGCTCAAGGCGCTCAAGGCGCGCGGCGGCGCCCTCACGGTCATCGACCCGCGCCGCACCCGCACCGCGAAGCTCGCCGACCGGCACATCGCGATCCGGCCGGGCACCGACGCGCTGCTCCTCGCCGCGATGGCGTACACGCTGTTCGAGGAACACCTCGCCGACCCGGGGGAGTTGACCCCGCACATCGAGGGCCTCGACGAACTCGCCGACGCCGTACGGGACTTCAGCCCCGAGGCCGTCAGCGCCGCCTGCGACGTGGACGCCGGACTCATCCGCACCCTGGCCCGTGAGCTCGCCGCCGCCCCCACGGCCGCCGTCTACGGCCGCATCGGCAGCTGCACGGTCCCCTACGGCACCCTCGCCAGCTGGCTCGTCGACGTCCTCAACATCCTCACCGGCAACCTGGACCGGCCCGGCGGCGCGCTCTTCCCGCAGGCCGCCACCGACCGCACCCCCCGCCCGGCGGGCCCCGGCCACGGCTTCCGGCTCGCCCGCTGGCACTCACGGGTGAGCGGGCACCCCGAGGCCAAGGGCGAGCTGCCGCTCTCCGCGCTCGCCGAGGAGATCGACACCGCGACCCCAAAGGGCGAGCCGATCCGCGCGCTCGTCGCCGTCGCCGCCAACCCGGTGCTCTCCGCACCGGACGGCGACCGGCTCGACAAGGCGCTCGACGCGCTCGACTTCATGGTCAGCGTCGACCCGTACCTGAACGAGACCTCCCGCCACGCCGACGTCGTACTGCCCCCGCCGCCGCCCTCGCAGAGCCCGCACCACGACTTCGCCTTCAACACCCTCGCCGTCCGCAACCAGGTCCGCTACAACCGTCCCGCCGTCCCGCTGGAACCGGGTCGGATGGCCGAGACCGAGATCCTCGCCCGGCTGACCCTCGCCGCGACCGGCATGCACGGCGCCGACCCGTCCGCCGTCGACGACCTGGTCATCGGCCAGACCCTCGGCAAGGCCGTCCGGGAAGCGCACTCGCCCGTGCACGGCCGCGACCCCCAGGAGCTCGCGGCGCAGCTCACCGGCGAGAGCGGCCCCGAGCGCCGCCTCGACATGATGCTGCGCCTCGGCCCCTACGGCGACGGCTTCGGCGCCCGCCCGGACGGACTGGGCCTGGCGCGGCTGCTCGCCGCCCCGCACGGCATCGACCTCGGACCGCTGCGCCCCCGCCTGCCCCAGCCGCTCAAGACCCGCAGCGGGCGCGTCGAGCTGCTGCCGCAGCCGATCGTCGACGATCTCCCGCGGCTGCGCGAAGGACTGCGGCGGGAGCCGGACGGCCTCGTCCTCGTCGGCCGACGGCATCTGCGGTCCAACAACAGCTGGATGCACAACGTCCCCGCCCTCACCGGCGGAACCAACCGCTGCACCCTGCACATCCACCCGGAGGACGCCGAACGGCTCGGCGTGCGCGACGGTGCGCCGGTGCGGGTCAAGGGCGCCGGAGGCGAGGTCACGGCGCCGGCCGAGGTCACCGACGGCGTGCGCCGGGGCGTCGTCAGTCTGCCGCACGGCTGGGGCCACGACCGCCCCGGCACCCGGCTCAGCCACGCCGCAGTCGACCCCGGCGTCAACGTCAACCAGCTCCTCGACGGCAGCCTGCTCGACCCCCTGTCGGGCAACGCGGTCCTCAACGGAGTGCCGGTGGAATGCGCCGCCGTCGTGGCCCTCTGAGCTGAGCAAAGCCGTGACCTGGAGTTTTGCGCTTATTGCTCGCGCGTCAACGTCTTGTTAACACCGTTTGAACAGACCTAACGTCATCGCACCGCCGACCCCCAGGTGGGATGTTCAAGGGCGAACGTTAGGTATCCACTCATGCTGACCATCCTCGGCTTCGCCATGATCGCGACCTTCCTGGTCCTGATCATGCTGAAGAAGATGTCGCCGATCGCGGCGCTCGTACTGATCCCGGCCTTGTTCTGCGTCTTCGTCGGGAAGGGCGCCAAGCTCGGTGACTACGTCATCGACGGCGTCACCAGCCTCGCCCCCACGGCGGCGATGCTCATGTTCGCGATCGTCTACTTCGGTGTGATGATCGACGTCGGCCTCTTCGACCCGATCGTCCGGGGCATCCTGAAGTTCTGCAAGGCCGACCCGCTGCGCATCGTCGTCGGCACGGCGCTGCTCGCCGCGATCGTCTCCCTGGACGGCGACGGCTCCACCACCTTCATGATCACCGTCTCGGCGATGTACCCGCTGTACAAGCGCCTGAAGATGAGCCTGGTCGTGATGACCGGCGTCGCGGCCATGGCCAACGGCGTGATGAACACGCTGCCCTGGGGCGGCCCGACCGCCCGTGCCGCCACCGCGCTGAAGCTCGACGCCAGCGACATCTTCGTGCCGATGATCCCGGCGCTGGCCGTGGGCCTGCTCTTCGTCATCGCCCTCTCCTACGTCCTCGGCCGCCGCGAGCGCGCCCGGCTCGGCGTGCTGACGCTGGACGAGGTGCTGGTGGAGAAGAAGACGCTGGTGGAGGAGAAGGTCGAGCAGACGGAGTCCGTGCTCGTCGGCGCCGGCGGCTCCGGCGCCGACAAGTCCGCCACCCCGGCCGGAGGTTCCGGCGGCGCCGTCGCGCTCGGCGACGACGACGAGGAAGAGGACGACTTCAAGGGCCTCGACCCGCACCGGGCCACCCTGCGCCCCAAGCTGTACTGGTTCAACGCGCTGCTCACGGTCTCCCTGCTGACCGCCATGATCATGGAGTGGCTGCCGATCCCGGTGCTGTTCCTGCTCGGCGCCGCGCTCGCCCTCACCGTCAACTTCCCGCACATCCCCTCCCAGCGGGAACGGCTCGCCGCCCACGCCGACAACGTCCTCAACGTCTCCGGCATGGTCTTCGCCGCGGCCGTCTTCACCGGAGTCCTCCAGGGCACGGGCATGGTCGACCACATGGCCAAGTGGATGGTCGACGTCATCCCCGAGGGCATGGGCCCGCACATGGCGCTCGTCACCGGCGTCCTGAGCCTCCCGCTCACCTACTTCATGTCGAACGACGGCTTCTACTTCGGCGTCCTGCCCGTCCTCTCCGAGGCCGGCGCGGCGCACGGCGTCTCACCGCTGGAGATGGCCCGCGCCTCGCTCGTCGGCCAGCCCCTGCACATGTCCAGCCCGCTGGTCCCGGCCGTCTACGTCCTCGTCGGCATGGCGAAGGTCGAGTTCGGCGACCACACCAGGTTCGTCGTCAAGTGGGCCGCCCTCACCTGCCTGGTGATCCTCGGCGCGGGCATGCTGTTCGGGATCATCTGATCCACCTCCTCGAAGTCACTGGAGGACCTTGTGAGGCCCGGTAGGAACCGCGGCTGGCTGCTCCGTCTCGTCATCGCCTTCGGCTTCGCGCAGGGGGCGGTGTCGATGGCCCGGCCCGCCGTCTCCTACCGGGCCCTCGCGCTCGGCGCCGACGAGCGGGCGATCGGCGTCATCGCCGGCGTGTACGCGCTGTTGCCCCTCTTCGCGGCCGTGCCGCTCGGCCGCCGCACCGACCACGGCCGCTGCGCGCCCCTGCTGCCCGTCGGCGTGGTCCTGATATCAGGCGGCTGCGCGCTGAGCGGCCTCGCCGGCTCGCTCTGGACGATGGCCCTGTGGAGCGGGGTGATGGGCCTCGGCCATCTCTGCTTCGTCATCGGCTCCCAGTCGCTGGTCGCCCGCCAGTCCGCGCCGCACGAACAGGACCGCAACTTCGGCCACTTCACCATCGGCGCCTCCCTCGGCCAGCTGATCGGCCCCATAGCGGCCGGAGCGCTGATCGGCGGTCCCGACATGGCGGGCAGCAGCGCGCTGGCCCTGCTCGTCGCGGGGGCGGGCTGCGCGGTCGCGTTCACCTCGCTGTGGCGCATAGAAGACCGCGACACCACGCCCAAGTCCCGCGCGGGCCAAGGCGATCGTGTCCCCGTCGGCCGCATCCTGCACGCCCGGGGCGTCCCCGCCGGCATCCTCGTCAGCCTGTCCGTGCTGTCCGCGACGGACATCCTCACCGCCTATCTGCCGGTGGTCGGCGAACACCGGGGCATCGCGCCGTCCGTGATCGGCGTCCTGCTCAGCGTCCGCGCGGCGGCCTCCATCGCCTGCCGGCTCGTCCTCACCCCGCTGCTGCGGCTGCTCGGCCGGACGTCGCTGCTCACCGTGACCTGTCTGCTGGCCGCCCTGCTGTGCGCCGCGGTCGCGCTGCCGGTGCCGGTCTGGGGGCTCGCTGTGATCCTCGCGCTGCTCGGCTTCTGCCTCGGCGTCGGGCAGCCGCTGTCCATGACGACGGTCGTCCAGGCCGCACCCGACGGCGCCCGGTCCACCGCCCTCGCGCTGCGCCTCACCGGCAACCGGCTCGGCCAGGTCGCCGCGCCCGCCGCCGCGGGCCTGGTCGCCGGGGTCGCGGGCGTGGCCGCGCCGTTCGTGATGCTGGGGGTGCTGCTGCTGATGTCGTCGGGGGTCGCGCTGCGGTCGCCGGGGGAGTCGCGCGAGGGAGGCGGCTCGGGGGCGGCCCCGGCCGGACGGCGACCTGGATCGGGATTGCGCCGGTCGAGCGATGTCTGACGGCGCGTCGGGCGGCGCTCCCACAGTCGGGGGCGTCGATGTGAAAGAGAGTCAGGTGCGAGAACGATTTGTATGAAAATCGTCCTGACTCGGAGGAATGCACATGTCCACCTCGACGCTCCCGTCCGCCCGCGGCTCCCGCCTCGGCGTCACCGCCCTCACGGTGCTCGCCGCGGCGGGATTCACCTGCCTCGCCGCGCCGTCCGCCATGGCCGTAGGGGAAGCCGGCGACATCAGGATCCACCGCGAGCAGGTACCGCCCGGTGTCTCGAAGGACGACCCGGTGGCCTGCCGCTTCTACCTCGACGCGGCGAACTTCGGCGAGCTGACGAACGTCGCCTACACGATCAAGGCTCGGCCCCCGGCCCCCGACACCGCCACGGTGACCGGCAACATCGTCCTGACGCAGGGCGCAGGGCACACCGACACCCTCGGGCTGGCCGAGGGCTCGTACACGCTGGAGTGGACCATCGTTCCGCCCAACGCCGCCCCGGTCGTCTCGCCCAAGGTGAAGGTCTTCAAGATCAACTGCCGTGAGGACGGACGCGGCGGCGGGAACCAGGGTCCGAACCGGCCGATCACGGACGACGGCCGGGAAGCCGCGGCCCCGGGCAGCCAGGGCGGCGGCCAGGGCGGCGACCAGACCGCCACCGGCCAGACCGCCACCGGCCAGACCGCGGCCGGTGAGAACGCGGCCGGTCAGACCGCCACCACAGGTCAGGGCGCCACGGGTCAGACCGCCACCGGTCAGACCGCCACGGGCCAGGGCGCCGCCCAGCAGGGCGCCGGCGAGCAGAGCGGCTCCGCCTGGAACGGCGAGAAGAGCGGCGGTCCGGAGGGCGGCGTCCACGCGGGCGGCGGCGGTCTCGCCGACACCTCGCACGCCTTCACCCCGCTGGCCGGAGCCGCGGCCGTCGGTCTGGTGGCCGTCGGCGGCGTCGCGTACTTCCGACTGACCCGCCGGCGCACCCACGGTGCCGCGTAGGCGCGCACGCAGGCCCTGGCACCGGACTCGCGCCTACCGTCTCACCAGGACGGCCGCGCTCGCGGTCGTCCTGGTGACGGCGGGAGTCCGGTGCGGGGGGCACGACATCCCGGTCGCACCGGCACAGGCCGGGGCGCCGGCCGCCCACCCGGCCGGGGACGGAGCCGACGACGAGCGGACGGCGGACAAGGAGACGTCCGAGCGGCGAAAGCCCCCGCCCCGCCCGCTGCCCCGGTCCCCGGCGACCACCCTGCGCGTGCCCTCGCTGGGCATCGACGCACCGATCATGCCGCTGCGGCTCGGCCCCGACCGGCACCTCGGGACCCCGCCGCTCGACAGCCCCGAACTCGTCGGCTGGTACGCGGGCGGCCCCACGCCGGGGGAGCGGGGCACGGCCGTCGCCGTCGGGCACCGCGACACCAAGACCGGCCCCGCGGTTTTCGCCGGCCTCGCGCGGGTGGCCCGGGGCGCCAGGATCGAGGCCCGGCGCGCGGACGGGCACACCGCCGTCTACACCGTGGACCGGGTCAGGGTCTTCGACAAGGCCACCTTCCCCGACAAAAAGGTCTACGGCCCGACCCGCCGACCCGAGCTCCGCATCCTCACCTGCGGAGGCCTGTTCCGCCACGCGACGGGCTACACCAGCAACGTCGTGGTCTTCGCCCACCTGACGGCGACCCGCTGACCCACCACCCACCACCGCCGACCCCACCCGACGGGACCGCGCCCGCCCGCCGAACCCGGCAGTGCGGTTGCTCGGGTATCGGGGCTGGAGCACATGCCGAGGGCGAAGCTCCGGAAGGCCGTGGCAACCTCCCCCGCTCGCGCGAAGCCGAGAGCGGGGGAGGTTGGGACCCCCATCCCGGCCAGCTCTTCGGCGGCGAGCGGCAGCGGGTCGCCACGGGCCGGGCCATCGCCCTGCACCCCTCCGCCTTTCTGATGGACGAGCCGCCGTCCAACCTCGACGCCGAGCGCCGCAACTGCCTGCGGGCCGAGATCTCCAAGCCGACCCGGGAGCTGGGCGTCACCACGGTCCATGTCGCGCACGACCAGGCCGAGGCCATGTCGCTCGGCGACCGGGTCGCCGTACTGCGCGGCGGAGTCCTCCAGCAGGTGGGCGCGCCGCGCATCAACCTGCTGCGCGGCCCGGTGCGCGCCCCGCTCGACGGGGCGATGACGATCAGCCTCGGCGAACAGGCCCTCCGGCTGCCCGAACCCCTCTGCCCGGACCACGAGTCGCCGCGTGTGCGGCAGGGCCGTGAGGCGATCGTCGGGCTGCGCTCGGAGGCCGTCCGCATCGGCACGCCCGCTGGTCGAAGACGACGGGATGCTCGACGTCGACGAGGAGCGGGAGCTGCGCGAGCGCATCAGCCCGGCCCCGGACCGGCTGCCCGACCTCGACGACCTGGACGAGTGACGAGGCGTACTCCAGCGCGCCCCGGCGTCCCCTGGTGCCTGAAAACTATCGACGCTAGTTTAGGGCGCGGACGACGAGCACCGCCCGGAGGGAACGCGATGAAGGCACACGACGGCATCTACCTGGACGGCGCGTGGCGCCCGGCCGCGGGCCAGGACGTGATCGAGGTCGTCAACCCGGTCGACGAGCAGGTGATCGGCCGCGTCCCGGCGGGCACCGCCGAAGACGTCGACGCCGCCGTACGGGCCGCCCGCGCCGCCCTGCCGGGCTGGGCGGCGACCCCGCCCGCCGAGCGCGCGGCCCGGCTGACCGCTCTGCGGGACGTCCTGGTCGCCCGCCAGGAGGAGATCGCCGAGACCGTCACCGCCGAACTCGGCTCGCCCCTGGCCTTCTCCCGGGCGGTCCACGCGGCCGTGCCGATCGCGGTCGCGGGCTCCTACGCCGAACTGGCCGCGACCCACTCCTTCGAGGAGCGGGTCGGCAACTCGACCGTCTTCCAGGAGCCGATCGGCGTGGTCGGCGCGATCACCCCCTGGAACTACCCGCTCCACCAGATCGTCGCCAAGGTCGCCCCGGCGCTCGCCGCGGGCTGCACCGTGGTCCTGAAGCCCGCCGAGGACACCCCGCTCACCGCCCAGCTCTTCGCCGAGGCGGTCCACGAGGCGGGCGTCCCGGCCGGCGTCTTCAACCTCGTCACCGGCCTCGGCCCGGTCGCCGGCCAGGCGCTCGCCGAACACCCCGACGTCGACCTGGTCTCCTTCACCGGCTCCACGGCCGTCGGCAGGCAGATCGCCGCGACGGCGGGCGCGGCCGTCAAGAAGGCGGCCCTCGAACTCGGCGGCAAGTCCGCCAACGTCATCCTGCCGGGCGCGGATCTCGCGAAGGCGGTCAACGTCGGCGTGGCCAACGTGATGTCCAACTCGGGCCAGACGTGCAGCGCCTGGACCCGGATGCTCGTCCACCGCGACCAGTACGACACGGCGGTCGAGCTGGCCGCCGCGGCGGCCGCCAAGTACGGCGAGCGCATCGGCCCGGTGGTGAACGCCAAGCAGCAGGCGCGGGTGCGGGGTTACATAGAGCAGGGGGTGGCCGAGGGCGCGCGGCTGGTCGCGGGCGGCCCCGAAGCCCCGCGCGAACAGGGCTACTTCGTCAGCCCCACGGTCTTCGCCGACGTGACCCCCGACATGACCGTCGCCCAGGAGGAGATCTTCGGCCCGGTCCTGACCATCCTGCGCTACGAGGACGAGGACGACGCCCTGCGCATCGCCAACGGCACGGTGTACGGGCTCGCGGGCGCCGTCTGGGCCGGCGACGAGACGGAGGCGGTGGCCTTCGCCCGCCGCATGGACACCGGGCAGGTCGACATCAACGGGGGCCGCTTCAACCCCCGTGCCCCCTTCGGCGGTTACAAGCAGTCGGGCGTGGGCCGCGAACTCGGCGCGCACGGCCTCGCCGAGTATCTCCAGACCAAGTCCCTCCAGTTCTAAGGGAGTCGACCGAACATGGCTGTCCGTGCCGCCGTACTGCCCGCCATCGGGGCTCCGTTGGAGATCACGGAGATCGACCTGCCGGATCCCGGCCCCGGCCGGGTCCGCGTCCGGCTCGCCGCCGTCGGGGTCTGCCACTCCGACCTGTCCCTCTCCGACGGCACCATGCGGGTGCCGGTCCCCGCGGTCCTGGGGCACGAGGGCGCCGGCACGGTCGTCGCCGTCGGCGAGGGAGTCGAACACCTCGCGCCCGGCGCCGGCGTCATCCTCAACTGGGCTCCGTCCTGCGGGCGTTGCCATGCCTGTTCGCTCGGCGAGGTCTGGCTGTGCGCCAACGCCCTCAACGGCGCCGCCGAGGTCTACGCCCGCACGACGGACGGCATCGACCTCCACCCGGGCCTGAACGTCGCCGCCTTCGCCGAGGAGACGGTCGTCCCGGCCTCCTGCGTGCTGCCCCTGCCCGACGGCATCCCCCTCACCGACGCGGCCCTCCTCGGCTGCGCCGTCCTCACCGGCTACGGCGCGATCCACCACTCGGCCAAGGTCCGGCCCGGTGAGACGGTCGCCGTCTTCGGCGTCGGCGGGGTCGGCCTGGCCACCCTCCAGGCGGCCCGCATCGCCGGCGCCTCGACGATCGTCGCCGTCGACGTCTCCCCCGAGAAGGAGGAGCTGGCGCGGGCGGCGGGCGCCACGGAGTACGTCGTCGCCTCCGAACAGACCGCCCGCGAGATCCGCGGCCGCACCGGGAAGCAGGGCGTCGACGTGGCCGTCGAGTGCGTGGGCCGCGCGGTCGCCATCCGCACCGCCTGGGAGTCCACCCGGCGCGGCGGCCGCACCACGGTCGTCGGCATCGGCGGCAAGGACCAGCAGGTCACCTTCAACGCGCTGGAACTCTTCCACTGGGGCCGGACCCTGTCCGGCTGCGTCTACGGCAACTCCAACCCCGCCGAGGACCTCCCGGTGCTCGCCGAGCACGTACGGGCCGGCCGCCTGGACCTCTCCGCCCTCGTGACGGAGCGGATCGCGCTGGACGGCATCCCGGCGGCCTTCGACAACATGCTGGCGGGCAAGGGCGGCCGGGCGCTGGTGGTGTTCCAGGAGCTGCTGGAAAGCCGCTAGTGCCGCGGCAGGCAACGTTCGCCCCGTCGCGACGCCCGGCACGCACTCTCGCCGCACCGGCCGAAAGCCCAAGTACGTCCAGTACGAG
>NZ_JBFAKW010000068.1:0-50123 GCF_040655955.1 Streptomyces sp. NPDC050263
TCCTCGTACTGGACGTACTTGGGCTTTCGGCCGGTGCGGCGAGAGTGCGTGCCGGGCGTCGCGACGGGGCGAACGTTGCCTGCCGCGGCACTAGCTATAGCTAGTCGAACAGGTCCGGCTGCTCGCGGATGATCTGCTCCCACAGCGGCCGGAAGCTGAGCCAGCCCGCGTAATGAGTGCCGACCTCACGCTGCGCGAACTCGGCGGTCTCGTGGTCGATGGAGAGGGGCTTGCCCGCCGCCATGGCGAGGAGCTGGGCCTGGCAGGACCGCTCCATCGTGATGAACCACCAGGCCGCCTCGCCCACGCTGTGCCCGACGGTGATCAGGCCGTGGTTCTGGAGGATCGCCGCCTTGTGGCCGCCCAGCGCGGCGGCGATGCGCCGGCCTTCCTCCCGGTAGCCGGCCGGCCCCCCGTAGTAGTCGTAGACCGCGTGATCGCGGTAGAAGGCCGCGGCGTCCTGGGTGATGGGGTCCAACGGCACGCCGAGCGAGGCGAAGGCCTTGCCGTGGAGCGAATGCGCGTGCGCGGCGGCCACCACGTCCGGTCGCGCCTCGTGCACCTCGGAGTGGATGTAGAAGCCGGCCAGGTTCACCTGCCCTCGGCCCTCGACGACCTCGCCCTTCTGATCGACGAGCAGCAGGTCGGAGACCTTTATGTGGTGGAAGCTCATGACGAACGGGTTGACCCAGAAGTGATCCGGGTACTCGGGGTCACGCACCGTGACGTGGCCCGCGATCCCCTCGCCGAACCCGAACTTGCCGAAGAGTCGGAACGCGGCCGCGAGTTCCCGCTTCCGCAGCAGGCGCTCCTCGGCGGACGAGAGGTTCTCGGCGGGAGCGGGCAAGCCGATCCCCGGCTTGATGATGTTGGCCTGGCCGCGCTGCTCGGCCGGAGCAGCCGGCGTGCTCACAGTTTCCGTCATGCTCCAAGGGTATTTTCGACGGCGCCCAGGCAGTATGTGCAGACCTCACCGCATCCGGAGAGGACAGTGTGCGGTCTCGACATACCGTCCGCGCCGCCTCGCGGAAGTCGAGCCCGGTAAGGAGGTCGGTGGTGAGTACGTCAACGTCATGGCTCGATCTGCTGCTGGCCGACGCGTCGGCCGGTCGCATGGCCCGGCATCGCGACGAACTGCTCCAGCAGGGCGCGGACGCGTCCCAGGTCGAGCGGGAGGCGGGCCTGGCGCTCCGGATCGGCGCGCTGCTTGAGCAACGACGTCGACAGGCCTCCGAACTGGCCGCCCTCAACGACATCGTCGCCCAGTTGACGAGTCTGCGTCGCCCGGACGCGGTGCTGCAGGAGATCACCACGCAGGCCCGTCGGCTCCTGGGCGTCGACCTGACGTACCTCGCGCTGCTCCACGCGGAGGATGCCGTCGTCGAGGCGGTGGCGGGGGCGCTGACCCCTCAGCTGCGAGGTCAACCCCTGTCACGCAGCTCCGGCATGTTCGAGATCGTGATCACGCGATGCGAACCGTATTGGACGGAGGACTACCTCAGCGACGTTTCGTTTCCTCATGAACCCCACGACGCGGTGGCCGGCGCCGAGAGGATCCGTGCGCTGCTGGGGGTGCCTCTCATGCTCCGCGGCCGGGCGCTGGGCGCCCTGTTCGCCTGCAAGCGCCAGGAGCGCCACTTCTCCGACAGCGAGGTCACCCTGCTCTCGGCGCTCGCCGCGCATGCCGCACTGGCCATCGACAACGCCACCGCGCTCGAGCGCTACGAGGCATCGACCGCGCAACTGGCCAACGCGAACCAGCAGTTGGAGCGTGCCCTGCACTGGGACCGCCGTCTGACCGACGTCGTCCTGCGTGGCGGAGGGGTGGCGGAGCTGGTACGCGAGATGGCCGGGGTGACCAGCGGCGAACTGCGATTCATCGACGAACGGGCGGACATCGGACCGGAGCTCGCGCAGCGGGTACCGCAGGTGTCGGACGCCCTCAGGTCGCTCTTCGACGCGACAGCCGATGGACCGCACCAGGTCGAACTCACCACGAGGGACGGCGAGTCGGCACAGGCTAGAGCAGTGCGCACGGATCAGGGCGTGGTGGGAGCCCTCGTTCTCGTCGGAGGCTGCGAGCGAGACGACCAGCTTCTGCTGGAGCGGGCTCTTCCCGCCCTCGCGCTGGCCGTGGTCAGCGAACGAGCCGTCGCGGAGGCGACCCGTCTGACCCGTGACGCGATGCTCGTCGATCTCCTGAACCGGCCTGCCGGCGATCCGGACGAGCTGCGCCGACGGATGCGGATCGCCGGTCTCGAACCGTCACGTGCTCACTGTGTAGTCGTCGCCCTGCCCTGCGGCGACGCGCAGGCGGCCAGGAGAGACCTGAGTTCGCTGCCGTTGCCGATCGGCACGGTGATCGCCACCGACGGGCCGAGGCTCCTCGCCGTGGCTCCCACCGACGATCCCGTGTCCCTCGCGAAGGCCTGGAACAAACACGGCGCGCACACGGCGACGGTGGGCATCACCGGTCCCGCCTCGGCCCCTGCGCAGCTGGTGCGCTGCTATCACGAGGCGATCCAGACGGTGAACGCGCTCCTGACGCTCGACCAGCCCGGAACGGCCACCACCGCTCACCAACTCGGCGTGTACCGCGTCCTCCTGGACCCGACCGGTCGGGCCGAGCTGTCGGCGCAGTTCGACGCGTTGCTCGGCGAGGTGGTCAGAGAACAGGAGCAGCGCAGTGTGCCGCTGCTGGCCACCCTGAAGACGTATCTCGACCAGGGCAGGCGCGCCGCGCCCACCGCGAAGCTGCTCGGCGTGCACGTCAACACGCTGTACCAGCGCCTCGGCATTCTCGACAGGGTCCTCGGCCGAGGCTGGCGGGAGCCGCCTCGGGCCGTTGACCTGCAGATTCTGCTGCGGGTCGTCCCATGGGACCGCAAGCGCGACTGACCCGGGCATCGCCGCGTCACGTGTGCCGGGCTCCCGTCGCGGACTGCGGCCCGATGATCTCCGGTGCCCGCTCCCGCATCTCGACCTTGCGGATCTTGCCCGTGACGGTCATGGGGAACGCGTCGACACAGTGCACGTACCGCGGGATCTTGAAGTGGGCGAGCTTGCCGGAGCAGAACTCCCGGACGGCGGCCGCGTCGAGTGGTGCCGCGCCCTCCCGCAGCCGGAGCCAGGCCATCAGCTCCTCGCCGTACTTCTCGTCGGGCACTCCGATCACCTGAGCGTCGAGGACATCGGGGTGGGTGTAGAGGAACTCCTCGATCTCACGCGGGTAGATGTTCTCGCCACCGCGGATCACCAGATCCTTGATCCGCCCCGTGATGGCGAGACAGCCGTCCGCGTCCATCACCCCGAGGTCGCCGGTGTGCATCCAGCCGTCGGCGTCTACGGCCTCGGCGGTCTTCTCCGGCTCGCCCCAGTAGCCGATCATCACCGAGTACCCGCGGGTGCACAGCTCACCGGACCGTCCTCGCGGCACCGTCTCTCCGGTCACCGGGTCGACGATCTTCACCTCGACGTGGGGGTGCGCCCGTCCGACGGTGGAGACCCTTCGCTCCAGGGAGTCGTCCGCCGTGGTCTGCGTCGAGGTCGGAGAGGTCTCGGTCATTCCGTAGCAGATCGCCACCTCCGGCGCCCACTTGGTGACCTGTTTCATCACTTCCACAGGGCACGGTGATCCCGCCATCACCCCGGTACGCATCGACGACAGGTCGTACGACGCGAAGTCCGGCAAGTTCAGCAGCGCGATGAACATCGTGGGTACGCCGTACAGGGACGTGCACCGTTCCTCGACGCAGGCCGTGAGCGTGGCGACCGGGTCGAAGGCGGGCGCCGGAATGACGACGCAGGCTCCGTGCGAGGTCGAGGCGAGGTTGCCCAGGACCATGCCGAAGCAGTGGTAGAAGGGCACCGGGACGCAGATCCGGTCCTCCTCGCCGTAACCGAGCAACTCGCCCACGAAGTAACCGTTGTTGAGGATGTTGCGGTGAGAAAGCGTCGCGCCCTTGGGGAAACCGGTGGTTCCCGAGGTGTACTGGATGTTGATCGGGTCGTCGGGGGAAAGCTCGTTCTGCGCCTCGGCCAGCCGGTCCGGTGACGCCAGGCGGCCGCGATGCAGCAGCGCGGCCCACTCCTCGCCGCCCAGGTACACCGTGCGCTCCAGACTCGGGCACCCGGGCGCGACCTCCTCGGCCATCGCCGCGTAGTCGATGGTCTTGAACGACGCCATGGCGAACAGCACCCGGATCCCGGACCGGTTGAGGGCGTACGCCAGTTCGTGGGAGCGGTACGCGGGGTTGATGTTCACCAGGACGGCGCCCATCTTCGCGGTGGCGTACTGCACCATCACCCACTCCGCGCAGTTCGGAGCCCAGATCCCGACCCGGTCACCGCGGGCGATCCCCGCCTCGATCAGGGCCAGTGCCAGCGCGTCCACCTCGGCGCGGAGCTCGGCATACGTCCACCGTCTCCCGGTCGGCACATCGACGAGGGCCTCACGTCCCGGAAACAGTGCGACGGTCCGGTCGAAGTCGTCGCCGATCGTCGTGTCCAGCAGCGGCCTCTCGGTGGAACCCGTCGCGTGGCTCAGCTCGGTGTCCATACTCGTTCTCCTCGGCCTCGGCATCTCGCCGCCTGCGTGTCCACCGAGCCGAGGGGACGGATGCCCGGCTTCCGGTACCGCCTCGGCTCGTCGCGATACCTCGCCCTCGGTGCCGTGGCACGTCTCACCACGGCGCCTGGCTGCCCTTGAGGTGCTGCCAGTACCGCCGGTGCGCGTGCCGTGCCTGCTCACTCGTCATGCCGGCGGGAAGTTCCTTGTCCAGTGGATCGGCCAGCTCCGCGATGTCCCGCAGAGCACCGCTCTGACAGGCCCGTTTGGTGAACGCGTACTGTCCGATGCAATCCTGCGGCGTCATCCCCGCGACCGCCACTGCCCGCTCCAGCAGGTCCTCGGCGGGCACCAGCTCGTGCACCATGCCCAGCGCGTGGGCCTGGGCCGGGTTGAAGATCTCCCCCAGCAGGCAGGTCCGGGCCGCCACCGGATCGCCCCAGGCGTAGGCGAGCATGCGCACGTACACGGACGGCATCGGAATCCCGATCGGGACCTCGTTCAGCCCGAACCGCGCGCCCTCCGCCACCGACACCCGGTAGTCACAGACCGCGGCGGTGATCAGCCCGCCGGCGAAGGCATGCCCGTTCACCGCCGCCACCGTCGGACGCGGATACGTGAAGAGCCGCATGTTCGTCGCCCGGTAGTCCTGGAACCACGAGGCCACATCCGCCTCGTCACCGGCGAACAGCGGGAAGTGCTCGCCCAGGTCCAGGCCCGCGGAGAACCGCGCCCCCGTACCGGTCAGCACCACAGGACACTCCGGGTGATCTCGCTCCAGCCGGTCGAACGCCTCGTGCAGGTCGGCGAAGAAGTCGCGGTTCTGCGCATTGACCGGATTGGTGTTCATCGTCACGACGGCGACACGACCGCGCCGCTCAATCGTCCAGCTCATATCCATTCCTTCGCTCACGAGGGTGTGGGAATCGCCGTGTCGGCGGTGCCGTGGGCGACGCGCGCCCGCCGGCGCCGGCGGGGCACGGGCGTACCTCGCGGTACTCGCCGGCCCTGCCTGCGCCCGGCTCGGCCTCCGGGTCCGCGGTCGAGGACGAATCTGACCCCGGACGCGGACCGGCCGGAACCTCCGAAGGTGGGTCGGAGGGGAGACACCCACCTTGGTGGGTAGACCATTGCCGGACATGCGGACCCGCGCCTAGCCTCACGATCGGATGCCACAAGGAGGTGCGCCATGACCGTGCCGATCACACCGCAGAAGACCATCGAGACGCGGCTCCTCGCCCGCTCACTCGCCGATTTCCGCACCCACAGCCGCATGGACATGGTGTTCGGCGGGCGGGTCCTGCCCGGGGCGGGCGCGCTGGAGATCACCGAACTGTGCGGGGCCCGCACCCGCTCCGCCGCCAACCTGCGGGTACGCGCCGGCGCCGGACTCGGCGGAAAGGCCCTCATGCTCGCCCGCCCGGTGTCCGTGAGCAACTACCTCTCCGCGGAGGGCATCTCACACGTCTACGACCACGCCGTCCGGCCCGAGGCGCTCGAGACCATCGCCGTCCTGCCGATCATGGTGGACCGAGTGCCACGGCTCGTCGTCTACCTCGCCACCCGAGCCCAGGTGGGCCTCGGCGACCGCTGGTTCGACAGCTTCACCCCGCTGGTCCGCCGGCTGGAGCGGGACATCGCCGTCGAGGACGAGGTGCGGCGGCGACTCGCCCTGATGCAGGCCCCCGCCGTCCCTGAGTCCGCCCCATCGCTGGTCAGCCGGGCCGAGCTGCAGGACATCGCCCGGGAGCTGGCGGAACTGGCCGGGCAGATCAAGGACGACGCCCTGCGCGCGCGGGTCGAAGCCGTCCGCCGTCGATGCGCGCCCGCGCCCGGCCCCGCCGCTCCGGCGGCGCCCGCCATGCTCAGGCCCCGGGAGATCGACGTACTCCAGGAGGTCGCCCAGGGACTCAGCAACCGGGAGATCGCCCAGGCCCTCGGTCTGCTGCCCAACACGGTCAAGTCCTACCTCAAGACCGCCATGCGCAAGCTCCACGCCCACAACCGCGTGCAGGCCATCCTCGTCGCCCGCCAAAGCGGCCTCATCCGCTGACGAACGCTTCACACGGTGATTCCCGGACGGCAGGGTCCCCACATGTCTTCTCAGCCCGCAGCAGTGATCGACGCCTGGATGCAGCACCCAGGGCAGACCTGGCTCGACGACGAGATGTTCGCCTCTCTTCGGCGCTGGAAACCAGGCCCCTTCTCGGAGACCGCGCAGCCGGTGGAAACCACCCTCGACATGATGGACCGGGCCGGAGTCGGCCAGGGACTGCTGAGCGCCTGGTGGGGCCCGTCCGGCCCGATGATCGGCAACGACGACGTGGCAGCGGTGTGTGCGGCGCACCCGGACCGCTTCGTCGGGGTGGCGTCGGTCGATCTGGCGAAGCCGATGGCGGCAGTGGCCGAACTGCGTCGCTGTGTCGAGACGCTCGGCTTCCGCGCACTGCGGGTGCTGCCGTGGCTGTGGGGGCTGCCGCCGGACGACAGGCGCTATTACCCCCTGTACGCCGCCTGCTGCGAACTCGACATCACCTTCTGCACCCAGGTCGGGCACGCCGGTCCGCTCCGCTCCTCCGCGCCTGGCCGGCCGATCCCGCATCTGGACAACGTGGCACTGGAGTTCCCCGAACTGCGCATCGTGGGTGGCCACATCGGGGTTCCCTGGCTGGACGAGATGATCTCCCTGGCCACGAAGTACCCCAACGTCTACATCGACACCTCGGCCTACACCTGCGCCCGCTATCCCGCGGCGCTGGTCGACTACCTGCGCGGGCACGGCCGTCGCAAGGTCCTGTTCGGGTCCAACCACCCGTTCTGGCCTGCCGCCGACTGCCTGGCCGAGCTGCGTTCCCTCGGCCTGGACGAACCGACCGAGCAGGCGTTCCTGCACGACAACGCCGCCAGGGTGTTCGGCCTGAAGCCTTGACCGCGGTCCCCGCCGCGCGGGCGGCGCCGGCGGCGCTCATGAGAGCGCCCGCAGCAGCAGCGCGTCTCCCTGCCCGCCGCCCCCGCACAGAGCGGCCACTCCCGTGCCGCCTCCGCGGCGGCGGAGCTCCAGGGCCAGCGACAGGATCAGCCGCGCCCCGCTCATCCCGACGGGATGGCCGAGGGCGATGGCGCCGCCGTTGACGTTCACCCGGTCAGGGTCGACGCCGAGGTCACGCACCGACTGCACAGCGACGCTCGCGAACGCCTCGTTGATCTCCAGCAGGTCGAGACCGGCCGGTGCGGGTCCACGTGACCGGCTCAGCGCGTCACGGACCGCGTTGGCCGGCTGTGGGAGCAGTGACGGGTCGGGGCCCGCGACGCTGCCGTACGCGCCGATCTCCGCCAGTGGCTCCACGCCGAGCCGCTCGGCGTGCTCGCGGCTGGTGACGACGAGCGCGCAGGCTCCGTCGGACAGCTGCGAGGCGGAGCCGGCGGTGATGGTTCCGTCGGTCGAGAAGGCCGGGCGCAGGCGCGCGAGGGACTCCTCGGTGGTGTCGGGACGCACCCCTTCGTCGGTGCGGACGGTGACATCGCCGCCCCTCGCCGGTACCGCCACCGGGACGATCTCCTCGGCCAGCCGGCCTGCGGCGGCGGCCTCGGCGGCCAGTCGGTGCGAGCGGGCCGCGAAGGCGTCCTGTTCCTGGCGGGAGATGCCGAGTGCGGCCTGGTACCGCTCGGTGGCCGCGCCCATCGGCATGCCGTCGAAGGCGCAGACCAGGGCGTCGGAGTCGAGCGAGTCCGTCATGTCCACGGCGCCGTACCCGAAGCCTCGGCGGGCGCCGGGCAGGAGGTGCGGGGCCAGGCTCATCGACTCCATCCCGCCTGCCACGACCACATCGTGCTGTCCCGCGGTGACGAGAAGGTCTGCGAGGGCCACCGCGTGCAGTCCGGAGAGACAGAGCTTGTTGACCGTGGTGGCGGGCACATGCAGCGGCAGCCCCGCCGCGTGGGCCGCCTGACGGGCCGGGTTGGGCCCTACGCCTGCTTGGACGACCGTTCCCATGACGACGGCGTTCACCTGGTCGGCGGCGATGCCGGCGCGTTGGACCGCTGCTGCGATGGCGGCGGCGCCCAGTTGAGGTGCGGGCAGTCCGGAGAGTGCGCCGAGCAGCTTTCCGATGGGGGTTCTCGCCCCGCCGATGATGACGGATCCTGGCATTTCCTCTTCCTCCGTGATGCAGACGGTGCGCGTGTGGTGTGCGTGGTCCCGGGGCCGAACATGGTCAGATGACGAGGCCGCCGCCCGCGACGACGACCTGACCGGTGATGTGGTCGGGACGACCTGACCGGTGATGTGGTCGGGACGACCTGACCGGTGATGTGGTCGGATTCGGGGATGGTGAAGAGGTAGACGGCGTTCGCCGCGTCCGTGGGCGTGCCCGCGCGGCCGAGCGGGATGCCCGCCTCCAGCGCCGTCCTCGCCCCACGTTTCGGCCGAGCCCGGCGATCGAGGTGATGCTGACGACTTTGCGTACGGTGCGCTCCCCCGCCTCGGCATCGCGCCGGGCGGCTTCACGGAACGCGCTCGTCGCGGCGCGCAGAATGCGCAACCGCGAGACAGCCGAGGCACTCGGGCTGCTGCCCAACACGGTCAAGTCCTGTCTGAAGACCGCGATGCGCAAGCTCCACGCCCACAACCGCGTCCAGGCCGTCCTCGTGGCGCGCCGAAGCGGTCCGGTCCGGTGAGCGCCCGGAGGCACGGCCGCAGCCGATCTTGTCGAGACGGCGTCGCCCCGTGTCTCAGGACCTCACACGACGAGTTCCGGCAACCGCCGAGTGACCAGGCCACGCGCGTCGGCCATGATCCGGTCGATGACGTCGGCGCAGCTGGAGACCTCGTGGACAAGCCCCTGTGCCTGACTCGCCCACCACAGACCGCCGTCCATGTCGCCCTTGCCCAGAACTTCCGCGCGCCCGCGCTGCCCCGACGCCAGGTGGGCGATGTCCCCGAACGTCGCGCCCGGGCGTCGGGAGATCTCGACGATCTCCTCGGAGACGCTGTTGCGGGCGACCCGCGCGGAATTGCGGAACTCCCGGAACACGATCTGGGTGGACCTCTCGTCGTTGGCGACGATCTGCCGCTTCACGTTCTCGTGCACCGGGGCCTCGGCGGTGGCGACGAACCGGGTGCCCATGTTCACGGCGGACGCGCCCAGCGCGAGGGCCGCGACAAGGCCGGCCCCGGTGGCGAAGCCTCCCGAGGCGATCATGGGGATGGTCAGCTGCCGCGCGGCGGCGGGGATGAGTATCAGGCCGGGAACGTCGTCCTCCCCCGGGTGGCCGGCGCATTCGAAACCGTCGATGCTCACCGCGTCGACACCGAGCTGCTCGGCCTTGACGGCGTGGCGCACCGCCACGGCCTTGTGGATCACCTTCACCCCGGCGGCCTTGAAGCTCGGCAGATGCGGCGCGGGGTTGCTGCCGGCCGTCTCCACGATCTTCACTCCGCCCTCGATGATCGCCTCGCGGTACTCGTCGTACGGAACCGGGTTGATGGTGGGCAGGATGGTGAGGTTGACGCCGAACGGCTTGTCGGTCATCTCCTGGGTGCGGGCGATCTCCTTGGCGAGGTCCTCCGGTGTCGGCTGGGTGAGTGCCGTGAGGAATCCGAGCGCGCCGGCGTTCGCGACCGCCGAGATCAGTTCGGCCTTCCCGACCGCGGTCATGCCACCGCAGACGACCGGGTGCTCGATGCCGAACGTCTCGGTGAACGCAGTCCTGAACATGTTGAACCTCTCTTGATGTGGCGTGCCGCAGTCGGCAACCCGTGACTGCGGCACCTGGTGACGGGTCCGCCACCGGCATGGGGGCATGCCGGAGGCGGACCGGTACGGGTTCCACGCGGCGGCGGACGAGGAGCCGTTCGGGGCCGGGGCATCCTGGTCGCGTCCCGCCGCGTCAGGCGATCTCGGCCGCCGCGACGGCGGGGCTGGTCGCCGTCTGTTCCATGGCCCGCTGACGGGTCTCGGGTAGGGCCACCGTGCAGAGCAGACTGAGCAGACCGAAGCCCGCGAGCATCCAACCGATGGCCGCGCCGCCGCCGCTCGCCGCCAGGTGCGCCGCCAGGATGGGCGCGGTACCGCCGCCGATGACACCGGCGAGGGCGTAGGCCATGCCGGCGCCGGTGTAGCGGTACTGCGTCCGGAACATCTCCGGCAGCAGGGCGCCCACCGGACCGTAGGAGACCCCCATGATCGCCAGGGTGACCGTGAGGCCGACGGCGAGGGCGGCCGCGGAACCGGTGTCGAGCAGCGGGAACAGCAGCAGCGCCCAGGGCACCGACAGCGCGCACGAGGCGAGGACCACCTTGCGCCGGCCGAACCGGTCGGAACAGATTCCGGAGAGGGCGATCGCCGCGCCGAAGACCACTGCCGCGAGGATGCCGATGGACAGTACGGAGGCTCTGCTGAGTCCCATCGCGGCGGTGCCGTAGGCGGTGAGGAAGGCGGTGCCGATGTAGAAGAACGCGAACATCATGGCCAGCGAACCGGCGGCGAGGAGGAGTTCGCGAGGCTGCTTCCAGAAGACGCTGACGACCGGAACCGCGCCTGTGTTCCGGGGCTGCGTCCGCTGCCGGGTGAACACCGGCGTTTCCTCGACCTTGAGCCGGACGTAGAGACCGAGCAGCACGAGCAGACCGCTGGCGATGAAGGGTATGCGCCAGCCGTAGGCGATGAAGGCGCCCGAGGTCTCGCCGACGAACAGGTTCACCGTGAGGAAGGTGATGTTCGACAGCGCGAAGGCGAGGGCGGGACCGAGTTGCGGGAAGACTCCGTACAGGCCTCGTTTGCCCGCCGGGGCGTACTCCGCCGCCAGCAGAGTGGCGCCGGCCCACTCACCGCCGACGGCCAGACCCTGGGCGATCCGGAGCACGATCAGCGCGATGGGCGCACTCACGCCGACGGCTCCGGCTGCGGGAAGGAGGCCGATGAGGAAGGTGGAGACACCCATCAGCAACAGCGTGCTGATCAAGGTCTTCTTGCGGCCGATCCGGTCACCGAAGTGACCGAAGATCATGGCTCCGAGGGGGCGGGCGCCGAATGCCACGGCGAAGGTGGCGAAGGAGGCGACACTGCCGGCGGCCCCGCCGAGGGCGGGGAAGAAGACCGTCGGGAAGACCAGAGCGGCAGCGGTGCCGTAGATGAAGAAGTCGTAGAACTCGATCGTGGTACCCACGCAACTGGCCATGGCGATGCGGCGCATCAGTGCCTTGGGCGGTCTCTCGGTCGCTGTATCGGTGGTCGGGGACATCGGCGTCTCCTGCTCAGCGGCACGCCCCGCACCTGGGTGGTCGGGGCTGAGGGGTGGCGAGCAGTCTGAGCCCGCGTTCGCACCCGCGGGAACCTTCCAAAGTGGGTCGTACGCGTGGACATCCCCTTTGGGGGGCGGCGGTCCGCAGACAGGACGAAATACCTCCGGACCCAGCGGATCCCGGTCGGGTCCAGCCGTCAGCCGCCCAGCCGCCCAGCCGCCCAGCCGCCCAGCCGCCCAGCCGCCCAACGAGGAGGAACCCGCCGATGATCGTCATGACACCGCGGACGCGGGTGTCGGCGCGCGCCGCCGTCGGCCGGGTCTGCGGCACGGTGCGGAACAGCATCCGACGGCGAGGGGGACGACGGCGCAGAGCGCCATGTGCAACGTCCCGAAGATGCCGGTCCGAACCGCGACCGGCAAGCCCGCCGCAGAGTCGATGATCCGGGGGAACAAAGAGAAATACAGCAGCAGCGCCTTGGGGTTCAGGCCGCTGATGCCGGCGCTTCAGCATGACCTGGCGGCGGGAGGAGGCCATGGCCTCCATGGAGACGCTGAGGGCGACCGGCGACCGGCGACCGCAGAACCGTCAGCCGAGCCACGTCGGGCAGGCGGCCCCGAGAGCCGTGAGCTCGGTGAGCGGAGTCGTAGAGCCGGCGACGATCACCACGAGGCCCGCCGCGGCAAGCAGGGCATACCCGGCGTGTCCTGCCACCGGCCCCGCCACCGCGGGAGCCAACGACCGACCCCGCAGCCGTGCCGAGATCACGCACGCCCACTCCGCCCAGGGGTGAACACCGGAAGAGGGTCCACCCCTGGAAAAGCACACAAAGTGCTTGAAATCATGATCAATCACCCCTTCTTCCATTCCTCCTCCCCATGGGAAAACCAGCCCGAACTGACGGGGAAGTATTTCTATATCTCCCTTATCCGTACGATTCTGGAGCATAATTTCCTCATGGATGACTTGGATCGCAAGATCCTTACCGAGCTACAGCGAGACGGCCGCCTGACCGTGACCGAACTGGCCGCCCGCGTGAGCCTCAGTGTCTCGCCCTGCCACCGACGCCTGCGAGACCTGGAACGGTCAGGCGCGATCATCGGCTACCGCGCCATCGTGGACAGGGGCGCCGTGGGCCTGAACTTCGAGGCCCTGGTCTTCGCCACGCTGCGCTGGGAGGAGCCGGACACCGTCACCGCCTTCGAGAAGGCCGTCGGTGCCGTACCGCACGTGATCCAGGCCGAGCGCCTGTTCGGGGAGCCCGACTACCTCCTGCGCGTGGTCACGGCCGACCTCGCAGCCTTCCAGCAGCTCTACGACCACCACCTGGCCGCCCTTCCCGGCGTCCAGCGGCTCACGTCCACCCTGGTCATGAAGCACGTCGTCACCGACCGTCCGCTGCCCGAGCGGTAGCCGGGGCACGCCGGGCGGCACACGCTCGGGCGATGTCGGCAACCACATGTCCCGCCGGCCGGGCAGCCGGCACCCGACGTTCGACCGGCCGGAGGCCGGGCCCCCCGGGAAGCGGACCACGGCGCGGGCCGGCCGGGCGAGTGGCCGGTCCGTAGCGCTGCCGGCCCGGACAGCCCGACCCAGGTCAGCACGACGGGGCGTCGACGGCCGGTGCGACCTGTACGACGATGCCGGTGACGGATTCGGCTACGAGCAAGGCGAGTTCACGTACACGTCACTGCACCGGACCGACGCCGAGGCACGATTCTTCGTCGAGACACCCACCGGTGCAGGGACCGGAATCCCTGCACACCGGGACTTCCGCACGGTCGTGGTGGGCACAAGCGGCGGCCTCGGGTCGGGCCGACCCGCCTCATGAAATCCGACCTCCTCGCCTCGCGCCTGCACGGACGGCGGGCGTTCGCGATGACCGCTCGGCGTCCGTGCCACCGCCGGACGTCACTGCGGATTCGGGGCTTCGGCTCGCGCCGGCGCTGTCGTCGGCCAGGCGCGGGGGAACGGCACCCGCAGGGATTCCGCCGCGACCGGCGTGTACTCGGCGGACGCGTGCAGCCGCCCGTCGCGCAGGACGACGGCACCGCTGCGGAGCATCGTCTCGACCAGCTCGGCGGCGAGTGCCTCGGATGTCCTGCCCAGCAGCCGTGCCGCGTCGGCCAGCCACGCCCGTGCGTGCAGGTAGGGCTCGACGTCGGCGACGGGAATCCCCTCGCGGATCATGAGGGCGAACGCGAAGATCCGGCGGGCGCCGTACCAGACCGCCCCGGCAGGGTCGTCGACGAGGCGCCGGGCGCGGCGCAGGGCCGTGGCGAACGCGGTGCCGGGATCGGCCGGGATCGGCCCATGGGAGGGCAGCAGCACGCGTGGGGACAGATCGGCCATCCGGCGCAGGGAGGCGAGTGCCGTGGCGGCGGCGTCGGGTCCGTCGAGGGCGAGGTTCACCCAGCCGACGTCGTAGTCCGACAGGGCGTCCCCGACCACCAGCAGCCGTTCCTCCGGCTGCCACAGGGACAGGTGGCCGGGGGTGTGCCCGGGCGTGCGGATCACCTGCCAGTCGGTGTCGCCGAGCCGCAGGACCTGTCCGTCGTGGAGCGGTTCGTCGACGGTGTAGGGGCTGACCGGCTGGTCCAGGTACTCCGCCAGACAGCACCCGGGATCGCGGCGCGCAACGGCCTGGGCGTCAGGGGCACTCGCCGCCACACCAGCGCCCTGTGCCTGGAGCAGCGCATTGCCCCCGACGTGGTCGGAGTGCCAGTGCGTGTTGACGACCAGCGCGATGGCCCCGGCGCGGGCGCGTGCCCATGCTGCCGTCTCCTGCGCGTGACCGACGAATCCGCTGTCGACCAGGGCCGGGCGCCGGCCGGGCAGCAGGAGCAGGTTGGCATCGGGGAACAGCCTTCGCCGCCAGGTCACCCACGCTGGGAGCCGCTCGTCGTCGCTGCCGTTCATCAACAACCTCCCTGAGCAGCAGGCGAATCGGCGTGCAGTTCCGCGTGCACCAGGTGTCGCCCGCTCACCACTGTGCCGGGCGGCCCTTGAGTTCCTGCCAGTAGCGCCGGTGCGCGTGGCGGGCCTGACCGCTCGTCATCCCGGCCGGAAGTTCGCCGTCCAGCGGGTCGGCGAGTTCGGCGATGTCGCGCAGGGCGGCGGCCTGACAGGCCCGCTTGGTGAACGCGTACTGCTCGATGCAGTCCTCGGGCGTCTTCTCGGCGACGGCCACGGCTCGCTCCAGCAGTTCCCCGGCCGGGGCCAGCTCGTGGACCATGCCCAGCGCATGCGCCTGATCCGGGGTGAAGATCTCCCCGAGCAGGCAGGTACGGGCGGCGACCGGATCGCCCCAGGCATGGGCGAGCATGCGGACGTACACCGCGGGCATCGGGATGCCGATCGGCACCTCGTTGAGCCCGAACCGCGCCGACCCATCGGCCACGGCCACCCGGTAGTCGCAGACGCCGGCGGTGATCAGTCCTCCGGCGAAGGCGTGCCCGTTGACCGCGGCGACGGTGGGGCGCGGGTAGGTGAACAGCCGCATGTTCGTCGCTCGATACTCCCGGAACCAGGCGGCGACGGCGGCCGGGTCGCCGGCGAAGAGCGGGAAGTGCTCGCCCAGGTCGAGACCGGCGGAGAACCGGGCGCCCGTGCCGGTCAGGACGACGGGGGACTCCGCATGATCGCTTTCGAGCCGGTCGAACGCCTCGTGCAGATCGGCGAAGAAGGCGCGGTTCTGCGCGTTGACCGGGTTCGTCGTCATCGTCACCACGGCGACGCGGCCGCGCCGCTCGATCGTCCAGCTCATGCTCGGTCTCCTTCGGTGTCGGGCGAACCGTGGAGGTGCACGCCGTCGGTGCGGGCCTCCAGTGCGCGGATCACGGCTGCCATGTCCTCGTCGCCGTGGCCCCGAGCCACGGTCTCGCCGTAGAGGGTGTGGCAGATGTCCAGAAGAGGGGAGGCCAGGTCCGCCTTTCGGGCGGCTTCCGCGATCAGGCGGTTGTTCTTCAGCACGTCGGTGGCGGCGGCCTGGACGGTGAAGTCGCGGGCGACCAGCTTGGGCGCCTTCACGCGGGAGACGGCGCTGGCCATCGGCCCGGCGTCCAGGACGTCCCGGAGGAGGCGCTGGTCGAGTCCGTGGCGGTCGGCGAAATGGAAAGCCTCGGCGAGGCCGGTGACCAAGGCGATCAGGAACAGGTTCACCGAGAACTTCATCAGCAGCGCGCCTGGGACCGCTCCGCAGCCGAAGGTCTCCCGGCACATGGGAGCCAGCAGCGGCCGTACGGCGGACACGGTGTCGTCGTCCCCCGCCAGCATCCCCACCAGCTCGCCCTGCTCGGCCGGGACACGGGAACCGGAGACCGGGGCCTCGACGTATCTCCCGCCCGCCGCCCTGATGTCGTCCCGCAGACCGCCCGAGTACTCGGCCGAGGTCGTACCCATGTGGACGACGGTGTGTCCGGCGACGCGCGCGGTGAAGTCCGGGGTGCCACGCCCCAGCACCGCGTCGATCGCGGCCTGGTCGGCCAGCATGAGGATCACGGTCTCGGCCCGGTCGAAGACCTCGGCGGGATTCGCCGCGACCTCGGCGCCGGCGGCGTGCAGGGGTTCGCACCTGGCCGGGGTCCGGTTCCAGACGACGAGGGGCGTCCCCGCGCGGGCGAGGTTGAGGGCCATGGGCTGCCCCATGACCCCCAGGCCGATGAAACCGACGTACACGATGCACGGTCCTTCCTGACTCGTCCCGAGGCCGAACCGCCGTGTCCGACTATGACGGCGGTCATGATAGCTCATCCTATGACGGCGGTCATAAGATGAGGGAGCAACACTCGCGTCACGACGGTGGAGGTCGAAAATGGCGGTGGCCGAACGAGGGCCGCGCGAGCGGATGGTCTTCAGCGCGGCGCAGCTCATCCGGCGCGACGGGGTCGCCTCCACCGGCATGCGCGAGGTCGCCGCCCATGCCGGCGCACCGCGTGGTTCGCTCCAGCACTACTTTCCCGGCGGCAAGGAACAGCTGGTCAATGAGGCGGTGAGCTGGGCAGGCCGGTACGCCGGCGCCCGCGTCGTCCACTTCCTTGCCGTGCTGGACGAGCCGACCCCCAGCGGGTTGTTCGGCGAGATGGTGCGCCAGTGGACCGACGAGTACGAGCGCGCCGGCTTCGCGGGCGGCTGCCCCGTGGCCGCCGCGACGGTGGACTGCGCGGAGGCCGTCGTCTCCACGCGCGAAGTCGCGGCCGACGCGTTCGCCGCCTGGGCCGGCCCGGTGGCACAAGCCCTGATCGACATGGACGTGCCCGAGGAACGGGCACGCTCGCTCGCCACGCTCATGATCAGCGCCCTGGAGGGGGCCATCCTCATGGCCCGGGCGGAGCAGCACGTACGCCCGCTGACGACCGTGGCCCATGAACTCGGCCCGCTCCTCGACTCGGCGGTGAGCAAGCCGGGCTGACCGGTCGCCCTGTCGAGGCCGGCGGGGAGGCGGCCGCACGCCTCCCACCTGGACACCCGTTCCTGTGATCTTGAAGATCCAGGAAGGGGCAAGCGGCGCGGCAAGCGGATGGGTGCGCCGCGGTTCACGTCGAAGCGCAAGGCGCGCCTTGCCTGCCGGTTCACCACCGGCGTGATCCGCGTGGACGCTGACGGCCGTCACGTCACCCTGCCCCGGCTGGGCATGATCCGCACCGACGAGCCCACGGTGAAGCTCCTCGCCCGCGTCCAGGCCGGGACGGCCCGGATCCTGTCCGCGACCGTGCGGTACGAGCGCGGACGCTGGTTCGTCTCGTTCCAGGCCGAGGTCAAGCGGGACCTCGAACGCGTGGCGCGGCCGGACGTGGCGGTCGGTATCGACCTCGGGGTGAAGGCCCTCGCGGTCATGGCCGACAGCACCGGCGAGATCCGCACCATCGCGAATCCCGGGCACTACGACCGGGCACGCAAGCAGCTGCGCCGCGCCTCCCGCGTCGTCTCCCGACGCCAGGGCCCCGACCGGCGGACCGGGCAGAAGCCGTCGAAGCGGTGGGAGAAGGCCAACGCCGCCCGCAACAAGGTGCATCACCGGGTGGCCAACCTCCGCGCAGACGCCCTGCACAAGCTCACCACCGCCGTGGCGGCCGAGTACGGCACGGTCGTGGTCGAAGGCCTCAACGTCGCCGGGATGCTCCGCAACCGGCGTCTCGCGCGAAGGATCGCCGACGCCGGGTTCGGGGAGATCCGCCGCCGGCTCACCTGCAAGACCCGCCAGCGCCACGCCACCCGCACCATCGCGGCGGACCGCTGGTACCCCTCCTCGAAGACCTGTTCCGGGTGCGGCGCGGTGAAAGCCAAACTGTCGCTGCACGTGAGGACCTACCAGTGCGACGCCTGCGGCCTGGTCATCGACCGGGACGACAACGCCGCACTCAACCTCGCCGCGCTCGCGGCAGCGGCAACAACTGGTACCGGAGTGGCCGGAGACCAGGACACCCAATCGGTGTCGAAGCCTCGTGGAGCCGACCAGAAGACCCGCACCACCCGCCCCCGCCGCAAGGCGGAGGCGGGGCGGGCAGGTGGCGCAACCCTGCCGCACCAGCGGCAGACGGAAGCGAGAGACCGTACTCAAGCCGAAGCCCTCACGCTCTGGTGACGAGACGGACCTTCCGGGCGGAAACGTCCGGAACGCTGAGAGCTGACCACGGTCTCGGCAACAGTGTCCACTCCAAAGGATCAGCCTCAGCCTCACATGTCGGCTGCTCCTCAGACACTCTGTTCATGCCAGGGCGGAGATCTCCGCGTTCTCTTCGTCCTTCGCGCTCCCGCTCGCGGCCAGTGCCTTGTTGCGGCGGACGGAGGACCACAGGGACCAGCCGATCAGGACCACTCCGACGAGTCCGGTGATGATCTCATTGATCTCGTACCGGATGGTGACCAGCAGCAGCACGGCCAGGGCGCCGATCGCGTAGTGCGCGCCGTGCTCGAGGTAGACGTAGTCGTCGAGGGTGCCCTGGCGCACGAGGTACACCGTCAGCGACCTCACGTACATCGCGCCGATACCCAGTCCTAGGGCCATCAAGGCGATGTCGTTGGTGATGGCGAAGGCGCCGATGACGCTGTCGAAGGAGAAGGAGGCGTCCAGAACCTCCAGGTAGAGGAACATGAAGAACGCCGCCTTGCCCGCCAGTGCGACCGCCGAGCGGGGCTTGCCGGTGCGGTCGGCCTCCTCCTCATCCTTCTCCGTGGCCTCCTGCTCGCGTTCCTCCTCCTCTTCGAGTCTGTTCTCGAAGTGGCCGGACAGGCCGCCGACGATCAGATAGGTGATCAGGCCGGCGATACCGGACAGCAGCACGGTCTCCGCCTTGTCGACCTGTGTGCCGCCGTACTGGTGAGCCTGAGCGGCGAAGGTCGTCGCGGAGACGAGCAGCACGATCAGGGCGACACAGACCGACAGCATGTCGACCTTGCCCAGCTTGGCCAGCGGGCGCTCGATCCAGGCCAGCCACTTGACGTCCCGGTCCTCGAAGACGAAGTCCAGGAAGATCATCAGCAGGAACATCCCGCCGAAGGCGGCGATCGCCGGGTGGGCGTCGGTCACCAGTTGCTGGTAACGGTCCTTGTCGGTCAGCGCCAGGTCGACCGCGTCCCAGGGGTTGAGCTGAGCGCTGACCGCCACGATGACGACCGGGAAGATCAGGCGCATGCCGAAGACGGCGATCAGCACACCGACGGTGAGGAAGATCTTCTGCCAGAAGGCATCCATCTTCCTCAGGATCCCCGCGTTGACCACCGCGTTGTCGAAGGACAGAGAGATTTCCAGGACGGAGAGGATCGCCACGACGCCGAAGGCGGTCCACCCCCCGTAGAAGGCCGCTGCGGCGAGACCGAGTGCGGTGACCGCGAACGACCAGCCGAAGGTTTTCAGAAGCACTGGCTACCCAATCGTGTGGGGGCACCTCTCGGACGGGGTCCGAGAGGGAGTTCCCTCGCGCCGTGTGGTCAGGTGTTCTCGGGGAGGAGAGCGATGCCGTCGTCGTCGGCGTGCAGGACGTCCCCGGGGTGGAAGGTGACGCCGCCGAGGGTGACGGGGACGTCGACGGCTCCGGTGCCGTCCTTGGCGCTCTTGCGGGGAATGGTGCCCAGCGCCTTGATGCCGAGCCGGAGACCGGAGAGGGCGACGCTGTCACGGACGGCGCCGTGCAGGACGAGGCCGGCCCAGCCGTTGTCCTGGGCGGCGCCGGCGATGAGGTCGCCGACCAGGGCGGTGCGCAGGGAACCGCCTCCGTCGACGACGAGGACATGACCGTCACCGGGGGTGCGCAGCAGGTCGCGCAACAGGCCGTTGTCCTCGTCGCAGGAGACGGTGCGCACGGGGCCGGCGAAGCTGCGGTGGGCGCCGAACTGGCGGAACTGCAGGTCGCAGACGCGCAGTTCGGTGCCGTACCGGTCGACGAGGTCGGCTGTGGGGACGGGGGTGAGGTGCTGGGGCACTGGGGATTTCCTTCGCTCGGGGCTGCCGCGCCCGCTGTCATCCGGCCGTCGGGGGGATGTGGGCGCGAGCGCGGCAGCCTGCTCGGGGGTGAGGGAGCGGGTGGTGTGTCCCCGTAGGAGGAGGTGGAGTCTGGCGGTCTCCTCCAGTTCCTCGATCGCGTCGGCGGCCGCCTCCAGGCTTGCGCCGGCGGTGACGGGGCCGTGGTTGGCGAGGAGGACGGCATGGTGGGTGCGGGCTGTGCGCTCGGCGAGCGGTTCCAGGCTGATGTCGCCGGGGGCGTGGTAGGGCAGCAGCGGCAGGGTGCCCACGCGCATGGCGTAGTACGCGGTGAGTGGGGGAAGGGCGTCGTCCGGGTTCACGTCGTCCAGGCAGGAGACGGCGGCGGCGTGGGTGGAGTGCAGGTGCACGACCGCGTGGGCGCCTGGTCGGGCCCGGTAGAAGGCGGCGTGCAGAAACGCCTCCTTCGTGGGCCGGGGGCCGTCGAGATGCTTGCCGTTCAGGTCTGTTCGGGACAGCTCGGTTTCCTCGACGGTGCCGAGGCTGGATCCGGTGGGTGTGAGCAGGAGGCTGCCGTCGGCCAGGCGGACGGACAGGTTGCCGGTGGACCCGTGGGTCAGGCCGCGGGTGAACAGGGAGCGGGCGGTGCGCACGATCAGCGCGCGGGCGGCCTTCTCGTCGGTGTAGGCGGTCACTCGGTGTCCTCGGCCGTGGCGACGAGGGCGCGGGTGAACAGGTCGGGGGCGCCGAAGTTGCCGGACTTGAGCATGAGGGCGAGGTCGCCGTTCTTGGTGGCGGCGTACGTCCAGGGCACGCCGGGGTCGGCTTCCTCGCCCACGAGGACAGCCCGGACGCCGAGGGCGGTGGTGACGGCGCCGGAGGTCTCCCCGCCCGCGACGAGCAGCTGGCGGACGCCGCGCTCGACCAGGTGGGAGGCGAGGGTCCCGAGGAGTTCCTCGACCTGCGCAGCGGCCTGGGTGACCCCCAACTGCGCCTGCACGGCGGCGAGTTCTTCCGGTGATGCGGAGGCATAGATGAGGACGGGCCGGTCGGGATCCTGCTCGTCGTACCAGGCCATTGCCTCGCCGGTGACATCGCGTCCTGTGGCGGCGGCGAGGACGTCGAGATGCAGGGACGGCAGGCCGGCGGCGTAGAACTGGGCGATCTGTTCCAGAGTGCGGGCCGAGCAACTGCCGGCCAGGACGGCCGCGCGTCCCCCGCGCGGCAGCGGCTCGGCGGCGGCCTGTCCGCAGGCGGGGTAGGCGTGCCCGAGCCCCTCGGCCAGGCCCGCGGCCCCGGCGACGACGGGCAGTTCGAAGGCTGCGGCTCCCAGGACGGCGAGGTCGTCGTCGGTCAGGGCGTCGGCGATGATGTGCCGGACGCCGGTCTGCCGGTGGGCCGCGACGGCGTCGCGGACGGCGTCGACCCCGCGGCGCACGGTGGCCCAGTCGATCAGGGCCACCTTGTGGTGAGTCTGTGCGGACAGCAGGCGCACGAGGGCGGAGTCCGTCATGGGGTTGAGGGGGTGGTGGCGAAGCGGCGAGTCGGACAGCAACTGGTCGTGGACGAACAGATGCCCCTGGTAGACGGTGCGCCCGTTGGGCGGGGAGGCCGGGCAGTGCAAGGTGACGGCGGCACCGGCGGCGTCCATGAGCGCGTCGGTCACCGGGCCGATGTTGCCCTGCGGGGTGGAGTCGAAGGTGGAGCAGTACTTGAAGTAGACCTGTGCGGCGCCCTTGACCCGCAGCCAGCGTTGGGCTGCCAGGGAGTCGGCGACCGCATCGCCGGCGGGCGTGGAACGGGACTTCAGGGCGACCACGGCCGCGTCGCAGTCCGGGGGGAGCGCGGTGGCGTCGTCCGGGGTGCCGAAGACCAGGGCGGTGCGCAGGCCCGCACGCCGGAAGGCGGCGGCGACGTCGGTGCCGCCGGTGAAGTCGTCGGCTATGCAGCCGATGCGCAGGGTCATGGTCGGGGGTCTCTCCTCGGGCGGGCGGGCGGGCGGAGCGTGAGAGTCCGGGGCGGGCGGTCGGAGTAGGCCCGCCCCGGAGCGTTGGATCAGTTCTGGCCGGCGCCGATGGCCTTGATGACGGCGGCGGTGAACTCGGTGGTGGAGGCGGAGCCGCCGAGGTCGCGGGTGGAGGTGCCGGCGGCGATGGCGTCGGCCACACCCTTCTCGATGATCTTCGCGACGGCGGTGAGCTTCTCGTCGCCGTGCTTGGCGCCGAGCCACTCGAACAGCATGGCGCCGGAGAGGATCATGGCGACCGGGTTGGCGATGTTCTGCCCGGCGATGTCGGGGGCGGAGCCGTGGGACGCCTGGGCCATGGCGGTGGTGGCGGAGGAGTTGATGGACGGGGCGGTGCCCAGCGAGCCGGAGATCTCGCCGGCCAGGTCGGAGAGGATGTCGCCGAACATGTTCTCGGTGACGATGACGTCGAAGTCCTGGGCGCGGCGCACCAGGTGGACGGTCATGGCGTCGATGTGGAAGTCGTCCACCGCCACGTCCGGGTACTCCTGGGCGACTTCCTGGCACACGGTGCGGAACAGGCCCGTGGTGAGCTTCAGAACGTTGGCCTTGTGCACGATGGTGAGCTTCTTGCGGCGCGAGCGGGCGAGATCGAAGGCGACGCGGGCGACGCGCTCGGTGGCCTCCCGGGTGATGATGCCCAGCATGATCGCGGTGTTCTCGGTGGGCATGAACTCGCCGGTGCCGGCGAAGGTGTTGCGGTCGGCGTAGAAGCCTTCGGTGTTCTCGCGGACGATGACGAGGTCGGCGCTGTCACAGACGGCCTTGGCCCCGGGGAAGCTCTTGGCGGGGCGGATGTTGGCGAACAGCTGGAAGTGCTTGCGCAGCGTGCCCGAGGGATTGAGCGCGGACTTGTGCGGCTCGGGGTAGCTGACGGAGTCGTGCGGGCCGAGGTACCAGCCGTCCAGTCCTGCCAGGGCGTCCTTGGTCTCCTCGGGGACGGGAGTGGCGTGGGACTCGATCGCGGAGGCGCCGAGCGGCAGGGTCACCCAGTCGACCGAAACACCGGCGGCCTGCGCGGCGGCCGTGGCGATCTCCACGGAGGACGGGACGATCTCCGGGCCGATGCCGTCGCCCTCAAGGACGCCGAGACGGTAGGTAGTGGTGGTCATGGTGCGGGTTCCTCTCAGAACGGGTGGGTCGTGGACCTTGGGGAAGTCGGGGACGCGGATCGGGCGAGGACGGCCGCGGCATCGGTGAGCGCGGTCCGGGAGCGGGCGGCGGCTCTCGGGCTGTCACCGTCCTGGGTGTGTTCCAGCGTCAGCCAGCCGGTGAAGCCACCTGTGTGCAGCGTCTTCAGCAGGGACGGGAGCCGGGGATCGCCGACGGTCAGGGGGCCTCGCGTGGCGGGCGCCGCGAGCTGCAGGCAGCCGGTGACGGAAACGTGTCGGGTGACGGCCTGCGTGGCGTCGATGCCTTCCGCGTCGAGGTGATGGGTGTCCAGCACCAGCCCGGCCGGAGCGCCGAGCGCGTCGATGACGGTGAGGGCCTCGTCAGGGGTGTGCCACAGCGAGGTGTTGGCACGCGACTGCGGTTCCAGCAACAGTCGGCTGCCGTGCTGGGACGCCTCCTCGGCCAGCTGCCGCACGGCGCGTTCGGCCCAGATGCGCTGTATGTCCTCCAGCCCGGGCACGAAGGTCCCGCGCGTCTGGCCGAGGGTGACCGGCACACCCAGTTCGCCGGCGAGACGGGCCGCGCCCAGCAGGCGGAACAGGGCGTGCCGGCGTACGTCCGGCGACGGGTCGGTCAACGTCAGCCGGTCCTGGGCCGCGACCGGTCCCGTGCCGACGCCCAGGACCTTCAGGCCGGCGCCCTCGACGGTTCGGGCCAGGGCCTCGGCTTCGTGTGCGCCGGTCTCACGGACCTGCACCTCCACACCGTCGTAACCGAGTTCGGCCAGGTGGCCGACCGCTTCGGCGAGGGGCGCGGCGAAGCCGAGCGGCATGGGCGCGGCGCAGTCGTCGCCGGAGACCGTGTAGGCCACGGGCCAGGGCAGGCGGGCTGTCATCGCGCGACCGCCGACGCGGTGGCCGTGTGCCCGTCACCGGGAACGAGCAGGCCGCGCAGTTCACGGGCGGCGGCTCCGGCACCGTCCAGCACGGGCACGCCCACCAGGTCGGCCAGCGCCTCGCGGGCCGGGGTCAGCGAGTACTGCGCCAACAACACCACGTCGGCGTCGGCGCCCCCGGCGGCTTGCAGGGCGTCGGCCAGGTGACGGGCGGTCGCCTCGGCATCACCCGCGACGGCCGCCTCCTCGCTCAGGGCGGTCACGATGTCCACCGGGCGGTCCGGCCGTACTGCCGGTATGAGCGCTTCGAGCTGGGCCACGGCGGCCGGAACGGCCGGCGGAGTGGACGCCACGACGGCGATGCGCCGGTACGGACCGGCCAGGGCGGCCGTGAACATCGCCTCGTCGGACTTCAGAACGGGCACGTCCCACAGCGCGCGAGCGGTGTCCACCACCTCCCCGTAGGAGGAGCAGGTCAGCAGCAGGCCCTGAGCGCCGCCGTCCATCACGTGTCCGATCAGCCGGACCATGCGCCGGCGCAGAGCGTCGGTGAGCCCGCCGGCGTCGCGTGCGTCGTCCAGCAGCCGGTCGTCCAGCACGTTCCAGACCGTGGCCTGCGGAAACTCCCGCGCGAACGCCTCCTGGGCGATGCGGGCGCCGGCCGGCACTGCGTGGATCATGGCCACCAGGGGATGGGAATCGATCACCGGGGTTCTTACCTCTTCCGGTAGGCGGGGACCGGCAAGGGTCCCGACCGCAGGCCCGCTCCGGTCGGCGCGGGAACGCCTGGGCGGGCTCGGGATGGGGGACGGCAGCGTTTTGTCGCGTTGCCGCGCCGTCACTGTAGGCCCAACCGGTAAACCGGTCAACCGGTTGAAGGTGTGCGACGCCGCGGGCATCGGCGACTGCCCGGCGGCCCGCGGTGCCCGGCTACCCTTCGCGCCGTTCGAGAGCTTCCATCAGGCGCCGCGACGCGCCTCCCATGTGCCGAGCCATCGCCGCGCGGGCCGCCTCCGCGTCCCCCTCCGCAACCGCTTCGAAGATCGGCACATGGTCGGCGTAGGCCACCTCGCGAGAGCGGACCGCCCCGGTGCGCTCCACCCAGCCGCGCTGGATCATCGCCCGCATGCCCTTGAGCATGTCGCGCAGCACCGCGTTGCCGGCCAGTTCCCCCAGAGCCGCGTGGAAGGCGGTGTCCGCTTCGGGGAACTCGCCGTCGGGACATTCGCGCATCGCCGCCAGCCGGGCGCGCAGCAGCGCCACGCCCGCCTCGTCGCGCGCCTGCGCGGCCAGACCGGCGACGACCACCTCCAGCTCCGCCCGGGCCTGCACCATGTCCCGGGCTCCCCGCTCGCCGAGGACGAGACCCAGCTCGAACAGCCGGTACAGCACGTCGGAGTCGGCCCCGCGGAAGTACGTCCCGCTGGACTGCCGGATCTCCAGCAGCCCGAGAAAGCCGAGTGACTTGATCGCCTCCCGCACGGTGGGCCGGTTCACCCCGAGCATTTCGGTCAACTGCCGCTCCGACGGGATGCGGTCGCCTGGCTGCACCTCGCCGGACATCAGGTAGTCGATCAGTCGGCGGGAGACCTCGGCGGCCAGCGGTTCCCGCGGCTCGACCGTGATCCTGGCGAGTTCGGCCATCGAATTCCTCACTTCGGTATTGACGCGATGGCCGGATTCTAGTTACCTACCGGCAATCCGGTAAACCGGTTGTCCGGAAGTCCGGCGAGCCGCCCTCCTTCCCTGCATCAGCCGTGCGCCACCGGACGTCCCAGCCATGCCAGCCGCGCCCCCGATCTCCCCACCGGGCCGATGCCCGCCGCGACCGTGCGCCCGAGCCGCCGTACAGGAGCCGCACCTACCATGAACGACCCCACGCACGAGCCGAGTACGGCATCGCGTGCGCTGCCGGTCGCCTCCCGATCCGACACGCACTGACCCGCGCCGTCCCGCGCCGCCGGCTGACCGGCGGCCCTCGGCACTGCACCAAGGAGCAACGATGCTCGCCGTCCTCGGCTTCGCCACCCTGGGCAGCTTCATGCTGCTCGTGATGCGGAAGCACCTCTCCGCATTCACCGCCATCATGCTCACGCCGATCGCCGCCGCCCTCATCGCGGGCAAGGGCGCCAAACTCGGCGACATGATCATGAACGGCCTGGACACCGTCGCCCCCACCGCGGCCCTGCTGCTGTTCGCCGTCCTCTACTTCGGCCTGATGATGGAGGTCAAACTCTTCGAGCCGATCGTTCAGGCCATCATCCGCGCCACCAAGGGCGACCCGGTCCGCATCGTCGTCGGTACCGCCGTGCTGTCCCTGTGCGTCGCCCTGGACGGTGACGGCACCACCAGCTACATGATCGTCTGCTCGGCGTTCCTGCCCATCTACCGCCGACTGGGAATCAACCCGCTCATCCTCGCCACCCTCGCCGCCATGGCGCTGGGCACCATCTCCGGCACCACTCCCTGGGGCGGCGCCGCCACCCGGGGCATCAGCGTCCTGCACCTGAGCGCCACCGAATACTTCGTCCACATGATCGGCCCCATGGTCCTCACCGGCCTGGCCATCATCGCCGTCGCCTACTGGCTCGGCCTGCGCGAACGCGGCAAGCTCGACCCCGAGAAGCTGAACGCCTACAAGCTGGAGATCGCCTCCGGCGAGGCGTTCGAACCGGTCAGGGCGGACTGGCGCATATGGTTCAACGCCGCCCTCACCCTGCTGCTGATGGTGCTCCTGATCCTGGAGGTCGCCGATCTCCTGGTGCTCTTCATGGTCGCGTTCGTCATCGCCCTGCTCGTCAACATCCGCTCCATCGGCGACCAGCAGGAGCTCATCAAGCGCCAGGCGGCCAACGCCGTCCCTGTGATGATCCTCGTCCTGGCCGCCGGCGTCTTCACCGGCATCATGACCGACTCCGGCATGATCAAGGCCATGGCGGACGCCGCCCTCTCCGTCGTCCCCGACTCCATGGGCAACCTCATCCCCCTGTTCACCGCCGTCCTCGCCCTGCCGCTCGGCTTCTTCATGTCCAACGACGGCTACTGGTTCGGCGTGGTCCCCGTCCTCGCCGAATCCGCCGCCCACTACGGCATCGACGCCAACCAGATCGCCCGCGCGGGCGCCATCGGCCAGATCCTCCACATGATGGGCCCCACCTCAGCCCCTCTGTGGGTCCTTCTCGGACTGGTCAAGGCCGAACTCGGCGACTTCCAGAAGCACGCCCTGCGCTGGGGCATCCCGGTCTCCGCCGCGTACATCGTCTTCGCGGTCATCACCGGCGCCATCAGCGTCACCTGAGCCGCCGGGCAGCGCCCCGCACCCTCCACAGCTCCGCCCCGGTGGGCCGCACGTAGCCCGCCGGGGCGGAGGCGTCGGGTGTCCGTCCGGCCCGGACGACACCTGGGCCACCTGTGGTCACGGATCGACAAGCGAGTGGGGTGTCCCGGTCGTCCGCCGTGCCGTCGAGGGCGTCATCTCGCTCCGCCAGGTGGACGTGACGCTCAGGCACAAGGGCCCGCTCGGCCGTCCCGCCGGGTCGGACTGTCGCTGTCCCCTCCCGGAGCAGCGCCCGCGTTCGAGCCGAGGAACGGCGGCGACCAGCCGAAACGGGCTCGGAGTGTACCGTTGAGGACATGGGCGCGGGTGCGCGGCTGGCTATGCTTGCGAGCACGGACCAGGGGATCACGGAGAGCGAGATCTTCCGGTTGGGGCTTCTGCACGCGGTCGCCGAGCTGGATGCCCTGGGCGGTGCCGTCCATCTGCGCGGCCCCCTGTCAGCCCTGCGCCTCGTGGTGTCGATCGGCCTGCCCCCCGCTCTGGTCCGCTCCTGGGACATCGTCGACCAGGACGGGCCGACTGTCCCCGCACACGCCCTGGGCCAGGGCCGTGCCATGTGGGTGCCTGTGCCGTCCGGCGATTCCCCAGGGCCGAGCACCAGGACCTGGCCGGGTGAAGGGCTCGCTTCCGTCCCGCTCTTCCGCGGGGAACGCGCGATCGGCGCGATCACGGTACTGAGCGGTTCCGTAGGCGAGCCGACCGGGGAACAGTGGGAGTTCCTGCGCGCCGTGGCCGCCTGGACCGAGGAACGAATCAGCGACGCGCCGCTGCCCACCCCGCCACCGGCGCCGGAGGAATCGGCCGGCAGCCACCTCCGCCAGGCCTTGCGGGACGTCCCCATCGGCACCTGGGAGTGGGACATACGCACGGGCGCCCTGTCGTGGGAGGGACACGAGACCGCCGTCCACGGCACGCTCCCGGAGGACTACGAACCCCGGGCCGAAAGCTGGATGAAGGCCGTACACCCCGATGACCTTCCGGCGACGCTCGCCGCGGCGGAGCGGGCGGTCCGGGACGGCGTCCCTTACGTGGCCGAGTACCGGGAGCGGCGGCCGGACGGCAGCTACGGCTGGACGCAGGGCCGCGGCTGGGTGATGTACGGCGACGACGGGGAACCGTCACGCATGGTGGGTGTGGCATGGGACAGCAGCGAATCCCGTACCGCCCAGGACGCGCTCGGCCGCGCTCTGCGCCACATGAGCGACGGTTTCGCCCTGGTCGACGACGACTGGCGCATCGTCTTCGTGAATCTGGAGGCGGAGCGCGCACTCGGCGCCTCCCAGAAGGAGCTGTTCGGACGCGTTCTGTGGGATCTGCCCGTCGTGCAGGCGGTTCCCGACCTGGAGACCCGGTGCCGGGAGGCCGCCGCCGGGGCCTCGCCGGTGGGCTTCGACGTGCGGATGGCTGCCGGGCGCACCCATCACCTGCGGCTCGTTCCGGGGCCGGACGGACTCACCCTCTATCTCACCGATGTCACCGAACGGCGCAGGCGCGAGGCCGAGCAGGCCGCCGCGGACCGTTCCGCGGCGGAGCGCTCGGCCAAGATCACCGAGCTGACCGCGGCACTCGCCAAGGCGCGGACGTCCCGTGACGTGGTGGATGTGGTCGCCCTGCGCGTACTCCCGCCGTTCGGTGCCACCGGCCTGGCCGTGGTCGCGATCGAGGGGAACCGGGCGCAGGTCGTCGGAGCCGTCGGCTACCCCGAGGCTCTGCTCGACGAGATCAGGGGCCGACAGGTCATGGCGGGCGACCCGGTCGGGGATGCCGTCCTGACCGGCGCACCGTCGTTCTTCTCCTCGGCCCAGGACTACGCGCGGCGCTACCCGAGCCTGAAGGAGCGGCCGCACATGGCCGGCAAACAGGCCTGGGCGTTCTTGCCGTTGACCGTTTCCGGGCACACGTTCGCCGTCTGCACGGTCTCCTTCGACCAGCCCCGCCGCCTCGCCCACGAGGAGCGGACTCTGCTCACCACGATCAGCGCCCTGGTCGCCCACGCCCTGGAGCGAGCCCGGCTCTACGACGCCGAGCACACCCGCGCCCAGGAACTGCAACGCGGGCTCCTCCCGAGACGGCTGCCCGAAGTGTCGGCGTGCACGGCCGCCGCGCGCTTCCTGCCGGCGGGGCAGGGCATGGACGTGGGCGGCGACTGGTACGACGTGATCCCGCTCTCCGCCGGCCGGGTCGCCCTCGTCGTGGGGGACGTGATGGGCCACGGCCTGTCCGAGGCGGCGACCATGGGACGGCTGCGCACGGCCGTGGCCACGCTGGCCGACCTGGAACTGCCTCCCGACGAGGTCATGAGCCACCTCAACGACATCGTCGGCGGCCTGGGCGAGGACTCCTTCGCCACCTGCCTGTACGCGGTGTACGACCCCACCACCGGGACGTGCACCGTCACCAGAGCCGGCCATCCGCCACCGGCCGTCGTCCAGCCCGACGGCGTCGTGCACTTCCCCGGCCTGGACCCCGACCCGCCGCTCGGCGTGGCCCAACCACCTTTCGAAACGCTTGAGCTGAAGCTGCCGGACAACAGCCTGCTGGTGCTGTACACCGACGGCCTGGTCGAATCCGCGCACCGCGAGATCGACCGGGGCATGGACGAGCTCAAGCAGCTCCTGCGCACGACCGACCATACGGATCTCGAAGTGCTGTGTGATGCCCTCACAGCCAGGCTGCTTCCCGACGAGCAGCGCGCGACCAGCGACGACGCGGCTCTCCTGGCCGTCCGTGTGCACGCTCTCGCCCCCGACCGGATGGCCTCCTGGCAGCTCTCCAAGGAGCCGAGGGCGGCAGGGCAGGCTCGCAGGCACATCAGGGAGCAGCTTCAGAGCTGGGACCTGGACGACCTGTCGACGACGACGGAACTCATCGGCAGTGAGCTGGTGGGCAACGTCGTACGCCACGCCAAGGGCCCGGTGCTGCTGCGACTGCTGCGCAGTACCAGCTTGATCTGCGAAGTCTCCGACGGAAGCCTGACCACCCCCCGCATCCGCCACGCCGCGGAGACGGACGAGGGCGGACGCGGTCTGCAACTCGTCGCGGCGCTCAGCCAGCGATGGGGGACGCGATACACGGCGGCCGGGAAATGCATCTGGACGGAGCAGACGCTCTCCGGCCCCACGAACGGCCATCCATGGGGCTCCATGGACCAGCTCCTCGCCGCCGAGTTGTGAACGGGTTGCGCACCTGTTCCCGACCGCCGGACGAGCCGGAAGCCGAGCCGGAAGCCGAGCCCATCAGCCGATCACACTATGACCGCCTTGTGCGCTAGGTCATAGAATGGAAGAGCCATATGGCCGAGTACGTGGCGCCGTAACGCGAGGTGGTCGCCTCGGCGAGGAGATGTTCCATGAGCGTCTACGACCTGACCGGACGCAAGGCCCTCGTGACGGGCGGGGCCCGCGGACTGGGTGCCGGAATGGCGCGCGCCCTTGCCCGGGCCGGCGCCGCCGTCGTCATCGGCGACATCCTGGAGGAGCCCGGCAGGGCCACGGCAGAGGCCCTGAGAGAGTCCGGCGCCGGCGCCGGGTTCGTACGGCTCGACGTGACCGAGGACGCGAGCTGGGAAACGGCGGTGGCGCGGACGATCGCCGACTTGGGCGGCCTGGACATTCTCGTCAACGACGCCGGGGTCGAGATGTCCGGTCTGTTCGTCGACCTCGACCCGGCCGACGTCCGCCGGATGCTGGAGGTGAACGTCGTCGGCACGGCGCTCGGCGTCAAGCACGCGTTCCGCGCGATGCGGCCCGGCGGCCCGGCCGGCGGCGGGGGCGCGGTCGTCAACGTCTCGTCGGTCGCGGCGAACATCCCGTTCCCCGGCGTCTCGGGCTACTCCGCGTCGAAGTCGGCGGTCGACCGGCTCACCCGGGTGGCCGCGCTGGAGTCCGGAAAGCTCGGCTACGGCGTACGCGTCAACTGCATATACCCAGGCCTCGTACCGACTACGAAGATGGGCACCGAGGTCATGGTCGACATGGAAACCCTGGGCCTCTGGCCCAGCGCCGAGGCGGCTGTCAGCGACGTCGTCGCCCTGACCCCCCTCGGCCGACTCGGCGAGGTCGCCGACATGGCCGACGCCGTGGTCTTCCTCGCCTCCGACGGCGCCCGCTTCATCACCGGCGCCGGCCTCCCGGTTGACGGCGGCATGGGCATGTGACTCCGTATGGTTGACCGGCGGGCGAGGAGGGGCGGGTGCGGCTGATGCGGCTCCGTCTTCGGCGGCTTCGAAGGAGCGGAGATGCGCGGGGGTGCGGTGCAGCCGGCCTCGGTCCGCCAAGCGCCTGAGCTTGTCGCACGCCGGTTCGATCTTCCCTGGCTGGATGCACTTGCCGACCTTGAGCCGACATCCCGACGACCCTGCTCCGGCCGAGGTTCCAGGGCCTGGAAGTTCTTGCGTGCGCCGCGGCGGATCATCTGGCGGGCCAGGTGGCCGAACCACCGCTCGACCAGGTCGATCCACGAGGAGCCGGTCGGGGTGAAGTACAGCTCGAACCGCGGGTGTCCGACCAGCCGGGCCATGACCGCTGGAGTCCCCCGAGTGCCGTAATGGTCCGCGATGAGATGGACCTGCGAGTGAGCGGGCACCTCCTTGTCGATCCGGATCAGGAACCGAGTTCTCGGCGATGACGGCGGCGAGTGGGTGACCCAGCGCGTGGGTGACCCAGGATCAACTCCTGCAGGGCCAGGGCGGTCTCGCCGCGCTCGACGGCCCGCGGAGGGCGTGTGCACACAGCCGGCAGATCCATGTCCGCGGTCTCCGGGGCGCCCGCTCGCCGGCACACCCCACGGGACCTGCCTGCTGGCGGTCCCGGACTTCGTGGGCGGGTTTGACAAGGTGTCATCCCAGCCCCGGCTGGATCGGATTCACCCTGACAGCACCCGAGCCACCCCTTGCCCGGCCCTCCTTGCCCGGCCGATGTCGCCGGTGGCGTTCGCGCCTGGCGCGAGGCCGTCGTCGCGGTCGGCGCCCCAGTGACCGTGCACGTCGGAACGCGGGTCGCCCAGCCTGCCGACGTGCCGGCGCACCGTCCTCGCCACACCCGACGGCGTCGCCGCCCCGCCCTCCTCGCCACGCGCGTCACACGCCGACCCCCTCATCCGACATTGCGCATCGATGACAGAGATGTTGCGTGACCCCTTGACGCGCCGCGTTCCACTGCGTAGATATGTCTGCGCAGTCATGGCAGCGCAGTCAGACGAGAACCAGCCACGTTGCCGACTGCCGGACATCAGGAGAGACCCATGGCACGACTGGCAGGCCGCAGCCCCGGCACCGCACCGCGCAGCGCCGATGTGGCGCGTCTGGCGGGCGTCTCACAGAAGACGGTGTCCCGGGTCATGAACGGCGAGCAGTACGTCTCCGACGACGTGCGCCGACGTGTCCTGGAAGCCGCCGAAGGGCTCGGTTACCGGCTGAACCACGCCGCTCGGGCGCTGGCCTCCGGGCGGACCCGGTCCATCGGGGTGGTGACGCTCGGAACGGCCCTGTACGGCCCGGCCTCACTGCTGATGGGCGTCGAGCGTGCCGTCCGGGACACCGGTTACGCCCTCCGCGTCGTCAACACGATGGAGGGTGACGCCATGGGTATGGCCGGCGCCGTCGACTCGCTCCTCGATCAGGGGGTGGACGGCATCGTCATCTCCGAGCCGATCGACGAGGAGAGCGGCGCGGACTTCTCCGTCCGCGCCGACGTGCCGGTCCTGGTCCTCGGCGCGCCGCCGCCGTTCGCCGCTCACCGGGTGGTGACCGCGGGGCTCGTCTCCCACCAGCTGGCACGGGCCGTCACCGAGCACCTGCTCGAGCTGGGACACACGACCGTCCACCACCTCGCCGGTCCCCCACGCTGGTACGCGGCCAGGGACCGCCTCGAGGGATGGCGGGCGACGCTGGCCGCGCACGGCAGACGAGAACCGCCTGTCGTCGTGGGTGACTGGTCGGCCGCCTCCGGCTACGCGGCCGGTCGCCGGCTGGCCTCCGACGACAGCGTGACGGCCGTCTTCGCCGCCAACGACGACATGGCCATCGGTCTGATCCGCGCACTGTTGGAAGCAGGCCGACGCATACCGGAGGACATCAGTGTCGTCGGTCTCGACGACATCCCGGTCGCCGCCTATGTGTCTCCTCCCCTGACGACGGTGCGACAACCGTTCGACGCCACGGCGCAGGACGGCCTCAAGCGGCTGGTGCACGCGATCGAGAACCCGGACGCGGACCCGATTCCGGCGATCGACCCGCCGGTCAACCTCGTCGTCCGCGCGTCGACCGCACCCCCGCCGAACCGGACGACCCCGGAAGGCGCGCGGGCCACGGCCTGACTCCGCGAGAACCCCGTTTCCCCGATCACGAGGGAGGATCCGCCCGCCCACAGTTCGTCCACCCCTGCCACCTGCTGCGACACCCGCACCTGAGTGCACGAGCCGACCGACCCGCCTTCCCCCGGCCGTTCGCCCCTCCCACTCGCCAGCGCCGCGGCCCGGGCTCCCCCTTCGAGCCGATCACCGCCCAGGCCTCCGCCCCGTCTCACGCCGTCACCGGCGAGAGCCCCTTTTCAGCCAACCAACGTGATGCGACCGGACCCGGAACCGACGAGGAACACACTCGCACCCCGTCGGCCCGGCCTCGCTCCTCACAGCCGGCCCCACCTCCTGGCATCCCATACAGCACGCCGTCGCGCCCGGTGCGCGGATCCCTACGCCCTTCTGCGGAGTTCACCATGTCCAGATTTTTCGCGACCCCTTCCTCGGCCGCCCTGAGCCGTCGTGGCTTCCTCGCCGCGACCGGAGCCCTGACGCTCGCGACCACGCTGTCCGCCTGCGGCGGCTCGGACGGCACGAGCGGTGCCGCCTCCGCCAAGCCGGTCAGCCAGGCCGACATCGACAAGGCGATGAAGACGCCCACGGAGCTGACGTTCTGGACCTGGGTCCCGAACATCGACAAGGAGGTGGCCCTGTTCCAGGCGAAGTACCCGGCCGTCAAGGTCAAGGTCGTCAACGCCGGTCAGGGCACCCCTCAGTACACCAAGCTGCGTACCGCGTTGAAGGCCGGCAGCGGGGCTCCGGACATGGTGCAGATCGAGTACCAGGCCATCCCGACCTTCACCATCACCGACAGCCTGCTGGACCTGCGGCCGTACGGTGCCTCCGCGCTCAAGTCCACGTTCGTGGACTGGACTTGGGGCCAGGTGAGCGGAAGCAACGGCGAGGTCTGGGCGATCCCGCAGGACACCGGCCCGCTGGGCATGCTGTACCGCAAGGACATCTTCGACAAGCACGGCATCGAGGTCCCCACGACCTGGGACGAGTTCGCCGCGGCCTCCCGCAAGCTGCACAAGGCCGACCCGGACGTCTACCTGACCAACCTCGCCGCGAACCAGGCCGCGGCCTGGCACGGCCTGCTCTGGCAGGCGGGCGCGAAGCCGTACGCGATGTCCGGCAAGAGCGACATCACCGTCAGCGTCGACGACGCCGTCTCCAGGAAGCTCGGCGCGTACTGGGGGAGCCTGGCGAAGGAGGGGGTCATCGGGGTCGAGCCCGACTTCACCGACTCCTGGTATGCCGGGCTCAACCAGGGCAAGTACGCCACCTGGCTCACCGCCGCCTGGGGGCCGGTCTTCCTCTCCGGGTCGGCCAAGGCCACCGCGGGGAAGTGGCGCGCGGCCCCGCTGCCGCAGTGGGACGCGGCCAAGCCGAGCTCGGGCAACTGGGGAGGTTCGACGACCGCGGTCATCCGGTCGACCAAGAACCCGATCGCGGCGGCGATGTTCGCGCAGTTCCTCAACACCGACCCCGCCAGCGCGAAGATGTTCGCCACCGAGCAGTTCTTCTTCCCGGCGACCAAGGCGCTGCTCACGGACGCGTCCTTCGTCGACCAGGAATCCCCGTTCTACGGCGGCCAGAAGGTCAACCAGCTGTTCGCCGACATCAGCACCACGGTCAACCCCTCGTTCCAGTGGCCGCCGTTCCTCGACCAGGCGGCGACGGACTGGACGGAGACCGTCGGCAAGTCCCTCGCCGACAAGACCGACACCGTCCGCGCGCTCGGCACGTGGCAGTCGCGGCTCACCTCCTACGCCAAGACCCAGGGCTTCACGGTCCACACGGGCTGACGGTGCACCGGGTCCCGCGTGACGGCGCGGGACCCGCCCGCCCCACCAGCACACTCCCACCCCTCAGAAAGGCCCGATGATGACTGCCTCAACCGCGGCCTCCCCCAAGGGTCGGCGCCGAGACGGGCCGGCAGGCCCGCGGCGCGGCGGCACGCGCCACCGCCGGTCGGCAGGGCCACTGTTCGTCGCACCCTTCATGGTGCTGTTCCTGCTGCTCTTCCTCGCCCCCCTCGGCTATGCCGCCTATCTCAGCCTCTTCCAGGAACGCCTGGTCGGCGGCACGGCGTTCGTCGGGCTCGACAACTACGTCCGGGCCCTGGGCGACCCCCAGCTCATCGACGGTGTCGGACGCGTCGCGCTGTTCTTCGTGATCCAGGTCCCCCTGATGCTGCTGCTGGCGCTGCTGTTCGCCCTCGCGCTCGACAGCGGCCTGCTGCGGCTCGCGCGCGTGATCCGCCTGGGCATCTTCATCCCGTACGCCGTGCCGAGCGTGGTCGCCGCCCTCATGTGGGGCTACCTGTACGGCCCGGACTTCGGCCCGTTCGCCCAGCTGGGCCGGAGCCTCCACCTGCCGGTACCCGACTTCCTCAGTGACAGCTGGATGCTCGCCAGTCTGGCCAACATCGTGACCTGGGAGTTCGTCGGCTACAACATGATCATCCTGTACGCCGCCCTGCGCACCATCCCGGAGGAGCTGTACGAGGCTGCCGCGATGGACGGGGCCGGCGCCTGGCGGACCGCCTGGTCGATCAAGTTGCCCGCACTCCGGCCGGCGCTGATGCTCACCCTGCTGTTCTCGGTCATCGGCAGCTTCCAGCTGTTCAACGAGCCGAACCTGCTGATGAAGATCGCCCCTGATGTCATCAGCAGCTCCTACACCGCCAACCTCTACGCCTACACGCTCGCCTTCACCGGCCAGCAGGTCAACTACGCGGCCACGGTGTCCTTCCTCCTCGGCCTCGTCATCGTGATCGCCTCCTACGGCGTCCTGCTCACCGCGAACCGCAGGAGGACCCCGTGACGACCACAACTCCCACGGCCGCGACGGCTCCGCCGACGAAACCGGCTACCGCCACTCCGTCGAGACGCCGGCGGCACGGGGCCCGGCGCAGCACCCCGCTGACGATCGCCATGCTGGCAGTCCTCGCCTACTTCCTCCTCCCCCTGTTCTGGCTGCTGATCGCCTCGACCAAGAGCACACAGGACCTGTTCAACACCTTCGGCCTGTGGTTCTCGCACGCCCCGCAGTTGCTGACGAACGTCAGGGAGACCTTCACCCAGGGCGACGGGGTCTTCGTCCGCTGGCTGCTCAACACGGCCGTGTACGCGGGAGTCAGCTCCTTCGGCGCCGCGCTGCTCGCGGCCGCCGGCGGGTACGGGTTCGCCAAGTTCCGCTTCCGCGGCGACCGGACCGCCTTCAACCTGGTGCTCGGCGCGGTCATGGTCCCGACCACCGCCCTGGCGATCCCGACCTATCTGCTCTTCGCGCAGGCGGGCCTGGTCAACACGCCCTGGGCTGTCATCCTGCCTTCCCTCGTCAACCCGTTCGGCCTCTACCTGATGCGCGTCTACGCCGAGGACGCCGTACCCGACAGCATCCTGGAGGCCGCCCGCATCGACGGGGCCGGCGAGGTGCGGATCTTCTTCGGGATCGTTCTCAGACTGCTCGGCCCCGGCCTGGTGACGGTCCTGCTGTTCACGCTCGTGGCGACCTGGAACAACTACTTCCTGCCGCTGATCATGCTCAACGACCCGGACCTGTACCCCATCACGGTCGGGCTCTCCTCCTGGGCCGCGCAGGCGCAGAACGGCGGCGCCGGAGCCAGCAGCGACATGCTCGCCCTGGTCGTGACCGGCTCACTGATCTCGATCATCCCGCTCGTCGTGGCGTTCCTGATGCTCCAGCGGTACTGGCAGAGCGGCCTGGCCTCCGGCGGCGTCAAGCAGTAGCGCGCGCATCCCTCGTACCACCCCTTGTTTCCTCGGAGGTTTCCCTCATGGCGGCTCTGCCTGCCCGCGTACTGTTCGGCGCCGCGTACTACCACGAGTACACGCCCGCCTACGGGCCCCACATACAGCCCGACGAACGCCTCAAGACCGACCTGGACCTGATGGCCGAGGCGAACTTCACCGTGATCCGGGTCGGCGAGTCGGTCTGGTCGACGTGGGAACCGGAGAACGGACGGTTCGACCTCGACTGGCTGCAGCCGGTCCTCGACGGCGCCCATGAGCGCGGTATCTCCGTCATCATCGGCACGCCGACGTACGCCGCGCCGCCGTGGCTGGCGCGTCAGTACCCGGAGATCACCGCCGAGCACGCCACCGGGCAGCGCCTCGGCTGGGGCGCCCGCCAGGAGATCGACTTCACCCACCCCGCGTTCCGGTTCCACGCCGAGCGGGTGATCCGCAAGATGGCGGCCCGGTACGCCGACCACCCGGCGGTCATCGGCTGGCAGGTGGACAACGAGCCGGGCCTGCACCTCTTCCACAACAACGGCGTCTTCCAGCGCTTCGTGGACCACCTGCGGGAGAAGTACGGGGACGTCGAGACCCTCAACCGCGAGTGGGGCCTCGTCTACTGGTCGCACCGCCTCTCCACCTGGGCCGACCTGTGGACGCCTGACGGCAACGAACAGCCCCAGTACGACGTCGCCTGGCGGGAGTTCCAGGCCCGCCAGGTCACCGAGTTCATCGGCTGGCAGGCCGACATCGTCCGCGAGTACGCCCAGCCCGGCCAGTTCGTCACCACCTGCATCTCCTACACCCGTCAAGGGGTGCAGGACGACGAGATGTCGGACCGCCTCGACATCGCGTCGGGCAACCCGTACTACGACATGCAGGACGGCCTGCTGCTGCCCGACCCCACTCCGGATGCCCACGAGCAGAAGTGGAAGACCACCGGGGTGTGGTCGATGTACCAGACCGCGGACTGGATGTTCTCCTCCCGCCAGGAGCCGTTCCTGGTCACCGAGACCAACGCCCAGAGCATCGGTTTCGCGTGGGACAACCGACCCGGCTACGACGGCCAGTGGCGGCAGGCCGCCTGGGCGCACGTCGCGCGCGGCGCCCGCATGATCGAGTACTGGCAGTGGCAGACCCTGCGCTTCGGCGCGGAGACCTACTGGGGCGGCGTCCTCCCGCACAGCGGCCTGCCCGGCCGTACCTATGCCGAAATCGCCCGCCTCGGCGCGGAGTTCGACGCCGCCGGCCCGCTCGTCGCCGGGCTGGAGCCGGACGCCGACATCACGATGGTCTACTCGATGCCGAGCAAGTGGCTGATGCAGAAGTACCCGCCGCTCGCGACCGCCGACGGCGAACCGGACGCCACCGCCTACCACCGGTTCTTCGACCCCTTCTACCGCGGCGCCTTCGACGCGGGCCGCCAGGTCCGCATCGTCCACGCCCGCCAGCTGCACGACCCGAGCGGCGAGCGGGAGGGAATGACACCCGAGGAGGCCGTGCGACGGCACCCGGTTCTCGTCGCCCCGGCCCTGTACGTCGTCGACGACACCACCCTCGACTGGCTGGAGGCCTACGCCCGGGCGGGCGGTCACCTGGTGCTCGGCCCGCGCACCGGCTACGCCGACCACGAGGCCCGGGCCCGCCACGAGCCGACGCCCGGTCGTCTGATCCCCGCCGCGGGCGTCCAGTACGACGAGTTCGGCAACCTCACCCGCGACATCCCGGTCCGTGCCGTGCCCGGCGGCCCGTTCGAGGTTCCCGCGGACGCCACGGCGACGCAGTGGATCGAGGGCCTCGCGGCCGTCGACGCCGAGGTCCTCGCCGCCTACGACCACCCGCACTACGGCCGCTGGCCCGCCCTCACCACCCGCAGCCACGGCGAGGGCCGCGTCACCTGCGTCGGCACGGTGCCGGGCCGCGGCCTCGCCCGGGCGCTGGCCGAGTGGCTGGCCCCGGCCACGAGCAGCGGGTGGCACGACCTCCCCGCGACCGTCACCGCGACCACCGGGACCTCACCCGACGGACGCCGCGTCCACATCGTCCACAACTGGAGCTGGGAGCCCATGAGCGTCCCCGCCCCGGCGGACCTCTCCGACGCCCTGACGGGCACCCCCGTCCTGGCGGGCTCGGCGCTGGACCTCGGCGCCTGGGACGTACGCGTTCTCGTCTCCACCGACACCGACGCAGACAACGCGCCGGGCCCCGCGACAACCGACCGCCCCTGATCCATCCCCTGATCCATCCCCCGAGGAGGGGCCATGCAAAGAAGCAGACTGGTCCGGACACTGGGCGTCTTCGCCTCGACAGCCGCGATCCTGGCGATACCCATGGTCAACGCGCAGGCGTACGACCCGACCGGCGGGATCATGTACCAGCTCGGCAGCGACCCGTGCCTGAAGGGGCGGAGCAACTGCGCGATCTACCCGAAGTCGGCGGAGCTGCCGAACGGACGTCTGGTGGCGTCGTTCGAGAAGTCCACGGTGGTGACGGCGACGGGAAGCGCCGACAAGCAGACCCTCCCGGTCTACAAGAGCGACGACCACGGGACGACGTGGCAGCCGCTGTCGGAGGTCAAGGCTCCCGCGTACATCTCCAGCGACCCGCAGTACGCGAAGTACACGAGCAACTGGACCAACCCGTACCTCTACGTCCTCCCGCAGGACGTCGGTAACCTGACGCAGGGCACGCTCCTCCTCGCCAGCGTCGTGTCGGGCGACGACTACTACTACAAGGAGCACAAGGCCGCCGACCCGAACTGGACGCCGACCAACGACGGCGACCGCAAGGACATGGCGATCGCCCTGTACTCCAGCACCGACAACGGCGCGACCTGGAACATCCTCAACGTCGTCGCGACCGGCGGCTGGCAGGGCGGCAGCGCGGGCGCGGTCGGCCAGAACATCGCGGCGGCGAACACCAACAACCAGGTGGACCCCATCTGGGAGCCGTACCTGATGGTCCACAAGGGCCAGCTCGTCTGCTACTACTCCGACGAGAACGACTACACCGGCTTCAACGCGACCACCGGCGTCCCGACGCTCGACCCCGCCAACGACACCGCCACGGACTCGCAGGGCCAGATCCTCGTCCACAAGACCTGGAACGGCACCAGCACCGCGTGGAGCGCCCCCGTCGTCGACGTCGCCGGACTGACCCAGAGCATGGGCGGCGGCAAGACGGAGATCGGCGGCGGTCGTCCGGGCATGACCAACGTCGTCCGCACGACGGACGGCAAGTGGATGCTGACCTTCGAGTACTGGGGCGGAGGAGCCAACACCAGGTACGTGATGGCCGACGACCCGACGAAGTTCTACCTCGGCTCCGCCACGGGCACGGGCGTCAGCGCCCTGCCGCTCGACTCCGGCTCCCACTCCGCCGCGATGGGCGGCAGCCCGGTCCTCATCAGGCTCCCCGGCGGTCGCCTGGTCTACAACGCGGCCGGCAGCGGCAACGTCTGGGTCAACGACAGCGGGCGCAGCGACGGCACGTGGAAGGAGTACCAGACGACCTCGGCAGCCGGCTACAGCCGCAACCTGCAGTACGTCGCGGCCACCGGGCTCCTCGCGATCCTCAACAACCAGGGCACCTCCACGATCGCGTACGCCGAAGCCGACCTCGGCCACTCCGACGGCGCCTACTACCAGCTGGTGAACCGCAAGACCGACCAGGTGATCGGCACCGGGAACAAGACCAACGACGCGAACATCGGCAACGCAAACGTGCCCGACGTCCGGCTCGAGGCCCCGGGCTCGGCCGCGAACGCGGACACCCAGTACTGGCACGTGACGACCGAGCCAAACGGCGGCGTCAGCCTGCTGAACAAGTCGGGCGGCCGTGCGGCGGCCATCTGGACGGGCAATGCGACGGCCGGCCAGAAGATCGGACAGTGGGTCGACAACAACGACACCGGCAGCTGGAACCTCGTCAAGACCAGCGACGGGTTCTACAAGCTGCAGTCCGTCAAGAACACCAGCCTGTACCTGACCGGTGCGACCGCCGGGGCACAGCTGACGCTGCAGAACGCCCTCACGGACGGCTCACAGGACTGGGAGCTCGTCCAGTAGGTCACCGCTGGGCGGCGTGCTCACTCACGCCGTCCGGAAGCCGGGGCCTGGCACCAACGGCCAGGCCCCCCACTCTCATCCATGCGATCGAACGTTGTGCGACATCTCGAACGTCAAGTCCGGATGGCCCGCCCAGCACGGTCTCCTCACCAGAAAGACAGCCGGTTGTGAACACAGCCCACGATGAGCGCGCGAACCTCGAAACCTGCGTCGTCGGAGTCGACTTCGGGACGCTGTCCGGGCGAGCCGTGGTGGTCCGCGTCCGCGACGGAGCGGAGCTGGGCACCGCGGAGCATCCCTACGCCCACGCGGTCCTGGACCGGGAGCTGCCCGACGGCACGAGGCTGCCGCCCGACTGGGCCCTGCAGGTGCCCGGCGACTACATCGACGTACTGCGCCACGCGGTGCCCCAGGCACTGGCCCGGGCCGGAGTGCGGGCGGACCAGGTGATCGGCATCGGAACGGACTTCACCGCGTGCACGGTGCTGCCGGTGCTGGCCGACGGCACCCCCCTGTGCGAACTGCCCGGGCTCGCCGGCCGTCCGCACGCCTTCGTCAAGCTGTGGCGGCACCATGCCGCACAGGGCCACGCGGACCGGATCAACGCGCTCGCGGCGGAGCGCCGGGAACCGTGGCTGGCACGGTACGGCGGGAAGATCTCCTCGGAGTGGGAGTTCGCCAAGGCACTGCAGGTGCTGGAGGAGGATCCGGAGATCTACGGCCGCACGGAGCGGTGGGTGGAGGCCGCGGACTGGATCGTCTGGCGGCTGTGCGGGACGTACGTCCGCAACGCCTGCACCGCCGGCTACAAGGGCCAGCTCCAGGAGGGCGCCTACCCCTCCCGCGACTACCTCGCGGCGCTGAACCCGGACTTCGCCGGTTTCGTGGACGACAAGCTGGACCAGCCGATCGGTGAACTGGGCGCGTCGGCCGGACGGCTGACAGCCGAGGCCGCGGCCTGGACGGGGCTGCCCGAGGGCATCATCGTGTGCGTCGGCAATGTCGACGCCCATGTGACGGCACCCGCGGCGGCGGCCGTTGAGCCGGGGCAGATGGTCGCCATCATGGGCACCTCGACCTGCCACGTGATGAGTTCAAACCGGCGGGCCGACGTACCGGGCATGTGCGGGGTCGTCGACGGCGGCATCCTCCCCGGACTGTGGGGCTACGAGGCCGGACAGAGCGGCGTGGGGGACATCTTCGCCTGGTTCCTCCGCACCGGGTTCCCCGCGGACTACGCCGAACGGGCCGAGTCGCTCGACCAGACCCCGCACGAGTACCTGACCGATCTGGCGGCACGTCAGAAGGTCGGCGAGCACGGGCTGGTGGCGTTGGACTGGCACAGCGGCAACCGGTCCGTCCTGGTCGACCACGACCTCAGCGGCGTCCTCGTCGGACAGACCCTCTCCACCCGGCCGGAAGACGTCTACCGCGCCCTGCTCGAGGCCACCGCCTTCGGCACCCGCACCATCATCGACGCCTTCGAGACGTCCGGCGTGCCGGTGAGCGAACTCGTCATCGCGGGCGGCCTGACCAAGAACCCCCTGCTCATGCAGATCTACGCCGATGTCACCCGCCGTCCCCTCGGTGTCATCGGCTCCGCGCAGGGCCCCGCTCTCGGAGCGGCCATGCACGCCGCGGTCGCGGCCGGGGCGTATCCGGACATCGGGGCCGCTGCCCACTCGATGGGCAAGGTCCACCGCGGCGTGTACCAGCCCGACCCCGAACGGGCCGTGGCCTACGACCGCCTGTACGCCGAGTACCGGCTCCTGCACGACTACTTCGGCCGCGGAGCCAACGAGGTCATGCACCGGCTGCGCCGCATCCGCACCGAAGCATCCGCCTGAACGGTTCGCACCACTCCCCCGCCCCGGCTCCCGCCGCGCGACACGAAAGACATGTGATGACAACACCAGCCTCGACATACGACCACCAGGAGATCTGGTTCCTCACCGGCAGCCAGGCTCTGTACGGCGAAGAGACCCTGAGTCAGGTCGCCCACCAGTCCCGCCAGATCGCGGAGCGCCTCGACACCGCGAGCGGGATTCCCCTGCGCATCGTGTGGAAGCCGGTCCTCACCGACGCCGAGTCGATTCGCGACCTGTGCCTGGAAGCCAACGCGTCCGACCGGTGCGTGGGCGTGATCCTGTGGATGCACACCTTCTCACCGGCGAAGATGTGGATCGCCGGACTCAGCGCGCTGGACCGGCCCGTGCTGCATCTGCACACCCAGTACAACCTGTCGCTGCCGTGGTCGAGCATCGACATGGACTTCATGAACCTCAACCAGGCCGCCCACGGCGACCGCGAGTTCGCGCACGTCGAAGCCCGCCTCGGCGTCACCCGCAAGATCGTCGCCGGTCACGCCACCGACCCCCGCGTCGTGAGCCGCACCGCCGCCTGGGCCCGGGCCGCCGCCGGACGGCACGCCGCGCGCACCCTGCGGCTGGCCCGCTTCGGCGACAACATGCGCGACGTCGCCGTGACCGAGGGCGACAAGGTAGAGGCCCAGATACGGTTCGGCTACTCCGTGAACACCTACGGAGTCAACGACCTGGTCGCCGTCGTCGACGACGTCGCGGACAAGGCCGCCGCCGAACTCGCCGCCGAGTACGTAGAGTCCTACGACATGGTGCCGGCGCTGGGCCCCGGCGGCATCCGCCACGACTCCCTGCTGTACGCGGCCCGCCTGGAACTGGGCCTGCGCGCCTTCCTCACCGACGGCGGCTTCACCGCCTTCACCACCAACTTCGAGGACCTCGGCGGCCTGCGCCAACTGCCCGGCATAGCCGTCCAGCGGCTGATGGCCGACGGCTACGGCTTCGGCGGCGAAGGCGACTGGAAGACCTCCGCCCTGCTGCGCACGATGAAGGTCATGGGCGCCGGACAGCCCGGCGGGACCAGCTTCATGGAGGACTACACCTACCACCTCGGCCCGGGCACCCCCCGCATCCTCGGCGCCCACATGCTGGAGGTCTGCCCCTCCATCGCCACCGACCGCCCCCGCTGCGAGATCCACCCCCTCTCCATCGGCGGCCGTGAGGACCCCGTCCGCCTGGTCTTCGACGCCGCGGAGGGACCCGCCGTGGTCGTCGGTCTGTCCGACCTGGGCGACCGCTTCCGCCTCACCGCCAACACGGTCGACGTCATCACCCCCAGCGAACCGCTGCGCCGTCTGCCCGTGGCCCGCGCCGTATGGAAGCCCCGGCCCTCCCTGGCCGAGTCCGCCGAGGGCTGGTTGCTCGCCGGCGCGCCCCACCACACCGTCCTCAGCTCCGCCGTCGACATGGAGACGCTCACCGACTTCGCGGAGATGACCGGCGTCGAACTGCTCACCATCGACGAGAACACCACGTCCGGACAACTCGCCAAGGAAATCCGGTGGAACGCCGCCTACCACCGTCTCGCCCAAGCCCTGTGACCGCGGCCGACGGCAAAGGAGATCACCGATGACCGAGAGTGTCCGCGACGGTCTGCGGCAAGAGGTCCTGGACGCGAACCTGGCGATCCCCCAGGTCGGTCTCGCCACCCTGACCTGGGGCAACGTCAGCGGAGTCGACCGGGAGGCAGGGGTCTTCGTCATCAAGCCCTCCGGAGTCCCGTACGAGGAACTCACCCTCGACCACCTGGTGACCGTGAACCTCTCCGACGGAGCGGTCGTCGCAGGCGACCTTCGCCCCTCCACCGACACCGAGACCCACCGCTGCCTCTACCTCGCCTTTCCTTCCATCGGAGGCGTCACCCACACCCACTCCACCCACGCCGTGGCCTTCGCCCAGGCCCGCCGGGAGATACCGGTACTCGGCACCACCCACGCCGACACCTTCAACGGCCCCGTCCCCTGCACCCCCGACCTCACCGCCGAGCAGTGCGCGAAGGACTATGAGTACAACACCGGCCGCGTCATCGTGGACATGCTGCACGAGGACGACCAGAAGGCAGTCGAAGTCCCCGGCGCCCTCGTCGCGGGCCACGGGCCCTTCACCTGGGGCGCCACGGCCCGCAAGTCCCTCGAGCACGCCGTCATCTGCGAAGCCGTCGCCGACATCGCCCTCCACACCTTCGCCCTGGCCCCCACGGGCCCGCCGCCCCGGCACCTGCTGGACCGGCACTACACCCGCAAACACGGCCCCGACGCCTACTACGGGAACCCGTGAAGTTCGACGGCCATGTGACGGCACGTCACACGCGAGGCGGCTCCCACCGACGGCTGCGGTCGGCGCGGGCCGCCTTTCGACCTCACCCGGCACAGGCCGTGCTCGCCCGCTCGCACAGCCGCTGTTCCCGTCCCGTCCCGTCCGGTCGACGGCGAGCGGCGACGGGCCCCGCCGGATCGACGGGCGTGACCGCGCATGGGCAGCCGAACGCACGTGCCGCCGCGGCGGCGTCCCCGCTGTCGAGGCCGGTCTCGGCCCGACCTGCGCCGCGCAGAAGTCGTTGCCGTCCGGGTCCTGCATGATCCACCAGTGCCCGGCAGGTCCCTTGTCGACCTCACGGACACGGGTTGCCTCCAGCTCTTCCAGTCGGGCCACCAGCTTGCCGAGACCGCCGGGCTCGTTGTGGACGTCGAGGCGCAGGCGGTCGCCGTGTTCGACGACCGCCTCCTCGCCGATGTGGCCGGCGGCCGACAGCTGCTCGATGGGAGAGCGGGAGTCTTCCACCTCGTGCTCCGGGGCCTCGGCCCAGACGTCCGCGAGGGCGGACGCGTTCGTGCTGTCGATGACCGACTTCCGTCCCGACGCCATGTAACCAGTTATATTGGTTACATGGACTCCTCCGCGACCAAGGGGCTGACGCTGCACTCCCGTACCGGCGTCGCCTACCGGTTCGACCCCGGTGCGCTGTGCCTGGAACTGCTGACCACCGGCGGCCCCGGCCCCTACCAGCGGTACGAGGTCTTGCACGAGCCCGCCGACCTGGCCGCCTGGGCGGACCGGTCTCGGCTGACGCCGACGCCCGTGCTGGAGATCTCCGAAGCGGAGGTGGCGAACGCGCGAAGGCTGCGCGACGCACTGTTCCGGGTGGTCATCGCCCACACACGCGGCGAACCGCGCCCGCCCGGCGACCTGGAGGTCATCAACGAGGCAGCCGCCCGTCCAGACCTGGCACCCGCCATCGCGCCGACCGGGAAGCCGCAGTGGGCCGGAACCTCCTGCGGCACCCACCTGGCGGCCACCGTCGCACGGGACGCCGTCGAGTTGCTGACCGGCCCCTTCGTGCACCGCATCCGCACCTGTGCCGCCGAGGACTGCCACCTCGTCTACGTCGACACCTCACGCCCCGGCCGCCGCCGCTGGTGCTCCATGGAGCACTGCGGCAACCGTCACAAGGTGAGGGCGCTGCGCGCCCGCCACTCAAAGGAAGGATGACCCCGATGCCCACGGGACTCACCAAAGACGCAGGCTGGCAGATCGGTGTGTCCCGCACGCTGCCCCACCCCGCGCCCGTCGTCTGGGACTTCATCAGCGGCCCCGAAGGGCTCGCCCTCTGGCTCGGCCCCGGCGCGGTCCTCAGCCCGGAACGCGGCGCCCCCTACCGGACGGCCGCAGGAGTGACGGGCGAGGTGCGCGGCTACCGCCCGGCAGCCCGCATCCGCGTCACCCACGGCACCACCACGGTCCAGGTCGCCCTCGCCCCCAGCGCCGACGGGGCCCGGACGATGCTCCGCTTCCACCAGGAGCACCTGGCGAGCGCCGAAGAACGCGAACAGCAGCGGGCGCACTGGCAGCGCATCCTGGACCAGGCCTCTGCCGCCCTCGACCGGCAGTGACGCCCGTGCGCGGCACCTGACCGGGGGTCGGCGCGCAGACACGGCTCCGAGACTTACGGCGGGAAACCGGAGGTGACGACCATGTGACGGCTCCCGTCCGTCACGCGGGGAGGCTTCAGCCGGCCGACGCCGTCACCCGAAGCAGTTTTTTGCAGGTACTGCATTTTTGCGTATCATGCAAAACATGGGAACGGAGAGTGCCGCGCGAGGCGGACTAAGGGAGCGCAAGAAGCGAGCCACGCGCGCGGCCCTCACAGAGGCGGCGGTGCGACTCGCGGCCGAGCACGGGGCGGAGAACGTCACCGTGGACGCGATCAGCGAGGCAGCCGGCGTCTCCGCACGCACGTTCTTCAACTACTTCGACTCCCGTGACGACGTCTTTGTGATGGTCGACGCGGAATCGAGTGCCAGGATCCGACACGCCCTGCTCAGGGCACCGTCCGAGCTGTCCCCCTTGGAGGCGCTGCGCGACGCCCTGGCGGCGGAGCTGGCGGAGATCGAACAACAGCACGAGCTCTGGAGCCTGCACGCCACCGTGCTGCACAGATCGCCGCATCTCCTGGCCCGCAGCCTGGGTGCCCAGATGGCCGACGAGTTCGACCTGGCCGAGGCCATCGCCGAGCGCATCGGCACCTACCCGCACTCCGCACCCGACGATTCCGGTGAACGTGCGGGGCGCGCGGCGGCCTCGGCCGAGCAGCGCAGGTCGGCCCTGGGCCTGTATCCGCGACTACTGGCCGCCGTCGGCACCTCGGCCGTTCGGGTCGCCGTCCAGCACTGGTCCATCCGGCAGGACGAAGTCGCCTTCGCAGTCGTGTTCCGCGAGACGTTCGAGCAACTCGCCGTCGGGCTGCAAGTGCCACCCGAAGAGCCCCACCGCCCCTGACGCGGCTCGCCTCCCCAACCGACTCCGAGAGAGACGTTGTGACCACATCATCGGCGCCGGAACAGGCGCCACCCACCTCCATGTCCGACCGGCAGATACTCCAGGCCATGTCGGGGCTGATGGCCGGCATGTTCGTCTCCATCCTGGCCGGAACCGTCGTCGCCAGCGCACTCCCCCGGATCATCACGGATCTGGGCGCCAGCCAGTCCTCCTACACCTGGGTCGTCACCGCCGAACTGCTCGCCATGACGGCGACGGTGCCGCTGTGGGGCAAGCTGGCCGACCTCTACAACCAGAAGCTGCTGCTCCAGCTCTCCCTCGGCATGTTCGTGGTCGGCTCGCTGCTGGCGGGCTTCTCCCACGACGTGGGGCTGCTGATCTTCAGCCGGGTCGCCCAGGGCATCGGCGCAGGTGGCCTGACCGCTCTGGCACAGGTCGTGATGGCGGCCATCATCCCTCCCCGTCGGCTGGGCAGGTACTCGGGGATCTTCGGCGCCGTCTTCGCCGTCGGCACCGTGGCCGGACCGCTGATCGGCGGCCTCATGGTGGACACCTCGTGGCTCGGCTGGCGCTGGTGCTTCTTCATCGGCGTCCCGTTCGCTCTGCTGGCGATCGTGCTGCTGCAGCTCACGCTGAAGCTGCCCACGGCCCATCGCTCAGCGAAAATCGACTTCCTGGGCGCCTTCCTCATCGTCGCAGGTGTCTGCGCGGTGCTCATCTGGGTCTCACTGGCGGGGAACCAGTTCGAGTGGGCCTCCTGGCAGACCGTCGTCCTGACCACCGGCGGCGCCCTGCTGCTGGCGGCGGCGGTCTACGTCGAGTCGCGGGCCGCCGAGCCGATCATCCCGCTGTCCATCTTCCGCAACCGCACCGTGGCCCTGACCACCGTCGCCAACCTGCTGGTCGGTGTGGCCCTGTTCGGCGGCACCGTGTTCCTGTCGCAGTACTTCCAGATCTCTCTCGGTGAATCCCCCACGACCGCGGGCCTGATGAGTCTGCCCATGATCCTGGGCCTGCTGCTCTCCTCGACCGTCGCCGGGCAGGTCATCAGTGCGACCGGCCGGTGGAAGGTGTACCTCGTCGCCGGCGCCGCCATCATGACCGCGGGCCTCGCCCTGCTCTCCACGATCGGCTCCGACACCCACTTCGGCCTGCTCAGCGTCTACATGGCGGTGATGGGCATCGGCGTCGGGATGCTGATGCAGAACCTGATCCTCGCCGCGCAGAACGACGTCCCCGCCGCCGAACTGGGCGCCGCCACCTCGGTGCTGTCCTTCTTCCGCAGCATGGGCGGCACCATCGGCACCAGCGTGCTCGGCGCGATCCTGGCCAACCGGGTCACGACCGAGATCACCAACGGCCTGCGGGAATCCGGGACCACCGCGGGCGCCGGGCAAGTGTCGGGAGACGGTGTCCCGGACGTGGCCACCCTGCCGGCACCGATGCGGGCCATCGTGCAGCACGCCTACGGTGTCGCCACCGCCGACCTCTTCCTCATCGCCACTCCCTTCGCACTGCTGACCTTGGTCGCCGTCCTCTTCATCAAGGAGAAGCCGCTCAAGACGACCAGCGGCATGGAACGGCTCGCGGAGGAATCGAGGGCCGCGGAGGCCGACAGCCCGTCGCCTGTCGGAGCGACCTGATCCAGGGAATGCCGACGGGCGGCGGGGGGCCCCCCCCCCGGCGGCGGGCGGGGGGGGGCGGGCGCCCCGCGGGGGCCCCGGGGGAGTGGGGCC